>JBBQCQ010000176.1:0-7171 GCA_038318835.1 Gemmatales bacterium
AGCGAGACACCCGGCCGGCCATTCGTTAGAAAGCCTCTGCCGGGCACCCCGGTGGAGGCTTTCGCGTATGCGCATCCTGGTCACCGGCGGCGCGGGCTACATCGGCTCGCACACCGTCAAGCACTTGCTCGAACACGGCCACGACGTGGTCGTCCTCGACAACCTGTCGCAGGGCCACCGCGCCGCCGTGCCGGCCGGCCGGCTCGTCGTCGCCGACTTGAAGGACGGCGACCGGCTCGACCAGCTCTTCATCGAGCAGCAGACGGAGGCGGTCGTCCACTTCGCCGCCGACGCCGCCGTCGGCGAGTCGGTCGTCAACCCGGCGAAGTACTACCAGAACAACCTCGTCAACAGCATCAATCTGCTCGACCGCGCCCGCCGCCACGGCGTGACGCGGTTCGTCTTCTCCAGCACCTGCGCGACCTACGGCATTCCCACGAGCGTGCCAATCACCGAAGACACGCCGCAGATGCCGATCAACGCCTACGGCAACTCGAAGCTGTGCTTCGAGAAGATGCTCGCCGACTACGCGGCCGCGTACCCGCTGGGGGTGACGAGTCTGCGATACTTCAACGCGGCCGGGGCCGCCGCCGATGGCAGCATCGGCGAAGACCACACGCCGGAGACGCACCTGATTCCGCTGGTGTTGCAGGTCGCGCTCGGCCAACGCCCGCACATCGAGATTTTCGGCACTGACTACCCGACGCCGGACGGCACCTGCGTGCGGGACTACGTCCACGTCGAGGACCTGGCGGAAGCCCATCTGCTGGCACTTGAGCAGATTCAGCCGAAGCAGGCGAACGTCTATAACGTCGGCATCGGCCGCGGGTACAGCGTCCGCGAAGTGATTCAGGTAGCCGAGGATGTGACCGGCAAGACGATCGCGGTGAAGGAAGCCGCCCGCCGCCCCGGCGACCCCGCGGCGTTGGTGGCGAGCAGCGACAAGATTCGCCGCGAGTTGGGCTGGCAGCCGAAGTACACGCAACTGCGAGCGATCCTCGAGAGCGCATGGCGGTGGCACCAGGCGCACCCGACGGGGTACGCGAAGTAGGGTTGTCGAGAGCCACAGGCACGGCCGTGCCTGCGGCTCTCGCCCTCAGATTCGCACGAACACGCGGTTGCGGTACATCCACCACAAAATCAGCCAGTACACCCCCATCAGCACGCCACCGGTCAGGACGGGTTCGTACTGCCCGCCCACGTCCGCGAAGATCGTCGGGCCGAAGTGCGTGCGAATCGCACCGAGGAGGAAGCTGTCCAGCAGGTGCGGGTCGGCGATCAGGTACGCGGCAATGGAGTTCGCCCCGATCACCCGGAGCGGGTAACTCCACCCGACCGCCCCCACGGCGTCGGTCGCGGCCGTGAACAGGGCCAGCAGCAGGAAGCACCACCCGCCGCTGAGTAGCACCCAACTCGGCGTCCAGATACGCTTCACGTTCGGGCAGATTCCGAAGGAGTCGATCGCGTACCCGGCCGCGAGAAGGGGCACCCCGACGAACACGAACCGCCGCACGACCAGCCAGCCCGGCAACAGAGTTTGAAACCACGTCCCGGCGATCAGGCCGAGGATCATCGTCGCCAGCGTTGGGATGAAGCTGAGCGTCGCGTACCCGCCGCCGTTGTGGCGGTTCGCCCGCGGCAGGTACTCATAGAGCCACTGCTCGAAGGCGTGCGCCGGGTTCGTGTTCTTGTCCCAGTGGGCGGCGAAGCCTGTCGGGTGGTGGTCCCACGTTGCCTTCACGCTCACGCTCGGGTAGTCGAACTCCGGCGGCGGGGCAGGCCACGCGGCGAACAGCAGCCAGTATCCGATGAGGATGCCGGCGAACGCGACCCACCGCACGGCCGGCTTCGCGAAGCCGAGCAGGAACAGGAACACGTACCCGAAGCCGATCTGCGAAAGCGTGTCCTCGAAGGTCCAGTTCGTGCGGTCCTTGCCGATCGACCGCAGGAACACGCCGAGTAGCACCAGGATGACGGCCCGACCGACGGCGTGCAGGAGCATGCGCGAAAACGACTGCCCCTTCGCCACGCGAGACGCAATCGAGAACGGCAGGGCCACGCCGACGAGGAACGAGAACGACGGCTGAATGAGATCATGGAGCGAACAGCCCCGCCATTCGACGTGCGTCTGGTGGTGGGCGAGGAGCTGCCAGACGGGGCTATCGGGGAAGTTGCGGGCCATCTGG
Organism: Gemmatales bacterium; assembly: GCA_038318835.1. Taxonomy (GTDB): domain Bacteria; phylum Planctomycetota; class Planctomycetia; order Gemmatales; family Gemmataceae; genus Limnoglobus. The sequence goes on from JBBQCQ010000176.1 coordinate 2,187, forward strand.
CGGAGGTTCAGCACCTCGGCCATCATGAGGAGCATGACGAAGCCGCGATAAGCATCGACCGACGTGAGGCGAGGGGGCGGAACCATGCGAGTGTTGTAGGAGAAGTACGGAGTGCGGAACGCGGAGTTCGGAGTTGAAAACCGAAAAGGCAGGTTCTGGTTCTCACCCTGCGTTCCGCACTCCGCATTCCACACTGCGAGGTGCCCACTCGCCCGATTCCAGGAACTCCGCAATCGTGTCGGCCACGCTCTCGCCGATGCCGAAGGCGCGTTGCAGACCGCCGCGGCCGGCCTCGGCGATTACGTCGGCCGCTTCGCGGTCGGCGGCCATCATGGCAACTGCGGCTTGACGAAACGCCCGCACACGGTACAAGTTCGCACCGGCACGGCCGAGCGTGTTGGCGTGCTCGCGCAATTTCTTCACAACATCCGCGTTCGTCATGGGAAATCTCCTCGGAGGATGAGTGAAGATTCGCCGAACTCGGGCGACGGGGCAATGTCGGTAGGGGAGCAGGAGGCTTTCGATGGCCGGGTTTCGCACACATGTCGGCGTGGCCGCCACCCTCGGCGTGGGCTACGGCTTCTTCATGCATAAGGGTCTCGGCTGCCACTGGGAGTCCGGCGTCCTCTCGTCTACCCTCACGGCCGTCGGGGGGATGTTGCCCGACCTGGACAGCGACACCGGCCGGCCAATCCGCGAAATCTTCAGCCTCGCCGCCGCGGTCATTCCGATCGTGCTCATGCCCCGGCTCACGGAACAGGGCTTGTCGTCCGAAGGCGTGCTCGCCTGCCTCGTCCTCGGCTATCTGTTCGTCCGCTACGGCCTGGCGTGGTTCCTGAGCCAGATCAGCGTTCACCGGGGCATGTTCCACAGCATCCCGGCCATGCTCATTTCCGGCCTCATCGTCTACCTCGGGTACCACACCGAGAACCACCACCTGCGGATCGAACTGGCCGGCGGCGTCATGCTCGGCTTCCTCTCGCATCTGATCCTCGACGAAATCTACAGTGTGGACTTCAACGGCGTGCGCCTGATCGTGAAGAAGTCGAGCGGCAGTGCGCTCAAGTTCTTCTCCGACTCCGTCGCGGCCACCACCGTTTGCTACACCATCCTCGGGGCGCTCGCGTACATGGCCTTCCTCGAATGGCAGGGGATGGCGAGCGGCCCGGCCCCGGTGGAACCCATGCCATTCAAGATGGCGTACCGCGTATGATCCGCTACGACTTCGTCGGTAAGGTCGTGCTAGTTACCGGCAGTTCCCGCGGCATCGGGGCGGCCACCCTGGCGGCGTTCGTGAAGGCCGGGGCGACGGGCGTGCTGCACTTCTGGGACGACCCTGCCGGCGAGAACCGCCGCGACGCGGAGGCCTTCGCGGGCGTTCATCGGGAAGCGGCCGACGTGCGCGAGGCGGGCGAAGTCGAAGCGATGATGCAGCGGGTGAAGGCGAAGTTCGGCGGCCTCGATGTGCTCGTGAATAACGCCGGCATCATCCGCGACCGCACCTTGAAGAAGATGACCCTCGACGAATGGCACGCCGTCGTGCAAACGAACCTCACCGGCGTCTTCCACGGCTGCAAGTACGGCGCGGAAATTCTGCGCGACGGCGGGCGGATCGTGAACATCGCGAGCATCGCCGGGTTGATCGGCTTCCACGGGCAGGCGAACTACGCGGCCGCGAAGGCCGGCGTGATGGGCCTGACCCGCGTGCTGGCGAAGGAACTCGCCCGCCGGCGGATCACGGTGAACGCCGTGGCCCCCGGCGTGATTCAAACGGCGATGCTCGGCACGGTGAAGGCCGACGTGCAGGCGGAGTACCTCAAGCAAATCCCCGCCGGTCGCCTCGGCCGGCCGGAAGACGTCGCGAACGCGATCCTCTTTCTGGCGAGCGACGAGAGTGAGTACATAACCGGCCACGTTCTCCCCGTTTCGGGCGGTTGGGCCTAAGTTCCGGTCTCGGCACCAGTTCCGGCGATGGTTTTCGCTACAACCGTCATAATCGGCACATTATTTGCCCCCCGGATTGCACTTCTGTTGTTTGCCTTCCGTCGGCGGACTAGCTATAAAACTACCTAGCTTATCTGGCCCGCCCAATCAGATCACATGGAGGTGTACCCTGATCCCCGAGATTGCAGAATGCTTGAGATCGGTGCATATCGGTTCCAGGAAGCTCACTCGCCCGAGGAGTTGGAGCAGGTCCATCGGCTGAACTATCAAACCTTTGTGCAGGAAATCCCCCAGCACGCCGACACCGGAACCGGGCACCTCGTGGACAAGTTCCACGACAAGAACCGCTACCTGATTGCCCTGAAGGGCGAAGCGGTCGTGGGTATGATGTGCTGGTGCGACCGGCCGCCGTTCTCGATCGCGACGCGATTGTCCGACCCAAGCATTCTGGAAGCCCCAGGCATTTGCCCCGTCGAAATCCGCCTGATGGCCGTCGTGCCGACCGAGCGAATGTCGCTGGTCCTGCCGGGCTTGGTCTGGGCACTCTACCAGCAATCGAAAACCATGCCCTGGACGCACTTCGTCATCTCCGGCGTGGTGGAACAGCGTGAGTTCCACGCTCACCTGGGGTTCGAACCGCTCGGCCCGCCGGTCGGCACAGGGCGGGCACAGTTTACGCCCATGTGGCTGCCCGTGGGCAAACTCGACGAGACGATGGCCCGGCCGATGCAGCTATGGCAGAAGCGATTGGACCGGGCGCAACAAACCGCTTGAGGATGGAGCGGCTCTCCCCCAGAGATTCGGAGGCACCGAGGTTGATGATTCGCACCCTGAAGTACACCAAGCCGACGCCCACCCCTACCGTGAGCGTCCACCCGAGTTGGGCCGCGGCCGAATCGCAGGACGCGATCTGCCTGTTGCCCGGCCCGGTCGCGATTGCGCCCCGAGTGACGGCCGCGTTCCACAAGCCGCTCGTCTACCACCGCTCGGATGAGTTCGTGCCGTTGTTCGAGGGAGTTCGGGCGAAGCTCTCGGCGATGGTCGGCGGCGTGCCCGTCGGCATGTTCATCGGCAGCGGCACCCTGGCCAACGACGCCGTCGCCGCCACCCTCGCGGCCGACCCGGCAAAGGACAACGGCCTCGTCCTCGTCTCCGGCGAGTTCGGCGAACGCCTGATGAAGCAAGCCCACTGTTCCGGGCTATCGCCGCGAATCCTGTCGTGGGACTGGGGCCGGGCCTGGCACCTCGACGAAGTCGAAGCCGCGATGCAACGAATGCCGGCCGGCGGGTGGGTGTGGGGCACGCACCACGAGACAAGTACCGGCGTGCTGAACGACCTACCGGGATTGGTGGCGCTCGCCAGAAAGTACGGCCACCGCGTCTGCGTGGACTGCGTCAGCAGTCTGGCGACGGTGCCCCTGGACCTGACCGGCGTCTACCTGGCGACCGGGGCGAGCGGCAAGGCCATCGGCAGTTATGCCGGCGTGGCCTTCGTCTTCGCGAACCCCGCCGACCTGGCCCACCTCGACACGAGTCGCATTCCGACCTACTTGAACGTGTCCGCCACGGTGACGACCGTCGGCCCGCGGTTCACGGCCCCCTCGCCGATGATTCATGCTCTCGATGTGGCCCTCGACGTGTTCGCCACGGCGGAGAAAAGCCAGGCCCGCTTCGGGCAGATCGCCGAACTGGGCGGTCTCGTTCGCCGACGCCTGACTGCGGCCGGCTTCACGCTGCTCGCTTCCGACGATGTGGCCAGCCCGGCTATCGTGACGTTCGCCCCACCCGACGGGATGGCGAGCGCCGCCTTCGTGGCGATGTGCCGCGACTGGGGCTATCAGATCGCCGGCCAGAGCGGCTATCTAGCCGAACGGCGGCTGGTGCAACTGGCTGTGATGGGCCACGTCTCACGGGCCGAGATCGAGCGATTGTTGGACCGCCTCTCGTAGGTCGGCCCTGCCAGGGCCGACCACCTGCCTCGCGAGGAAGCCTTCATCCCGTCGTGCCAGCCGTCCGCGGGAAAGGGGTCGGCCCTGGCAGGGCCGACCTACGGTTTGCGGTAAAAGCGGTTCGCCAGCAGCCCTTCGACGCAGAGCAGCAGCAGCACGGCGATCAGCAGCCACGGGAACAGGTCGATCGGCTGGTTGAATTTCGTCGTGAGCACATCCCGCAACTTCACGTCCCGCGACAGCGGCACCACACTCTTCGGCCCCATCAGATTCTCGATTGCCTCTTCGGGCACCTTCGCCAGGTTCGACTCGTCGGCCGGGATGTTAAGGCTGAAGCCGTCCCGCCAGTTGGCGGACTCCAGCGTCACCGCGAACAGACCCGGCAGAGCCGTGCGGGTCGGCGGCAATCGCACTTCCGTTTGCCCCTCGCCGAGTTCGATCTCGGTATCGCGGCCGCTGATGCCGCGGCCTTCGAGTTGCAGCTTCGTCCCCTTCTTCACATCCCCCTTCGGCAGCGGCACCGCGACCGGCTGGCCGGTGAGGAAGTTGAAGTTCGCGTCGGTCGGGTCGCCGCACAGGTAGCGCATCAGCAGGTTCGGGAAAACGACCGTCCACGACGTGTCGAATTCCCAATAGTTGTTCCACGTCTTGCTGCCCTCGATGGGCGTATCCATCGGCGTCGTCAGCAGCAGCACGCGGCCGCGCTGGGTGCCGAGCGAGCGTTCGAGCACGGCCGGGCGGCACAACTTCGGGTCGTCGTTGTCGGCGTAGTACACGACCACACTGCCGTCGGGCGTCGGGTCGAAGTCCCAGAACTGCCACGCCCGCCGGGGGTTTTGCAAGATGTCGATGTTGCCCTTGAGCTTCCACTCGCGGAACGGGGCGAGCATCGGGTGCCGCAGGGCCGCGTCGTCCAGTCGCCACGGCACGCCCTCGCGCCGCTTGTCGGTCATCGGCAACTCGCTCAGGTTCACGTCCGCGTTCGTGGGCTTGAACGTGCCGGGCAGGATACGGGCGGCCGCCTCGGTCTTCGTGCGGTAGGCGTCCTGCTTCGGTGCGGTGCCGGGCAGAATCAGCAGTTGCCCACCGGCC
>JBBQCQ010000177.1:0-7165 GCA_038318835.1 Gemmatales bacterium
GTCGCGAGGTATACCGGCAGTTCGTGGCCGATCGCGGCATCAGCTTCGGTTCGCAGAGCGGCTGGCAGCGGTTCATCTTCGAGGCCAGTCGCTCGCCGGAAGGCTGGCAGGCGATGCGGGCCTACCGGCAGCAGAAGGAGATCGAGCGGGCCGCGTCGGGCAAACTCGCGATGCTGGAAAAGCTCATGCTGCAACATGTCGGCGAGCGGATCATCGTCTTCACCGCCGACAACGCGACGGTGTACAAGATCGCCCGCAAGTACCTCGTGCCGCCGATCACGCATCAGACGAAGGTGAAGGAGCGGAAGCAAATCCTCGATCGCATCAACAGCGGCGAGTACACGGTGGTGGTGACGAGTCAGGTGCTGAACGAGGGGGTGGACGTGCCGTCGGCGAGCGTGGGCATCGTGCTCTCGGGCACCGGCAGCACGCGGGAGAACGTGCAGCGACTCGGCCGCATCCTGCGAAAGTACAAGGGCAAGCAGGCCGTGCTGTACGAGGTGGTGGCGAGAGGGACGGCCGAGGAGTTCACGAGCGACCGCCGCCGGCAGCACGGGGCGTTTCAATAGTTGTCATTGGTCATTGGTGATTGGACAAAACCTGCGTGGTTCCGGTCTTTTCCAATCACGAATCACCAATTACGAAATTAAGCTTCAGGGAATTGTGCCGGGTAGTACCCGATGTCCACGATGCTGCACCCACAGACCACATTCAGGCCCAACTCTTTCGCCTTCGCGATCACGTCGGGGCCATCGGCTCCGGGGTTCAGCCAGACTTCGCCGACCGACTTGGCGGTGAAGCTCTCGACGGCTTTCACGCCCACGGCTGGCGGCAGGTAGACGCTGATGCGGTCGAGGGCGGCGGCGGGAACGTCCGCGATGGTTTTGGAGACGGCAATCTCTTCGACCGTCTCGGCCGTCGGATGCACGGGAAAGACCGTCCACCCCGCGGCGACGTAAGCTCGCACGCACTTGTTAGAGAATTTCCGCCGGTCCGGGCCGGCACCCACCACGGCAATTGTTGGCATGGTCGAACTTCACGAGGGTAGAAACGGACGAGCCGCAGGTTGGAATGGCGGTGCGGCGGGCGGGAGGAAATCGGCGACGAGTCTCAGCCGGGGCCAGCCGGAGTTGCGGGCTTCACCGGGCTAGTGCCGTGGATAGCCTCGTACACTTCTTCGCGGTGTACCGACACATCTTTGGGTGCCACGATGCCGAGGCGAACCTTGTCGCCGCGGATTTCCACCACGGTGATGACGATGTCGTTGTTGATGACAATCGACTCGTTTTTTTTCCTGGACAGCACGAGCATGGGTGTCTATCTTTCCGTAAGTCGCATCCAAAAACTGGGCAGTTCTTGAACTCCTTCAGGGTGAAACGGTCCCTGTGTGCCGCGCGAACACCCGTTCGCAGGCAGCCGAAAAACTCCCGCTCAAGTTTTACGCATCTCCAACCGACACGGATTGTCCATCCGTGAGTCAAGAGCGCTCGCGAGAATCTCAGGCCACCTTCATCTACTGTAAAATCGGGCAATTTGGGTAGTCAAGTCGCATTTGCACGATTTGTCAGATTTTCCGGAAAAAATGTGTGGATTTTGCGTGAAGGACACTCACGGGGAGTAGTTCGCCGGGATGAACAGGCCCGCGGCCTTACGGCGGTGGAAAGTGGCGATCTGTCGGACGATCGTGTTCGGGTCGTCGGCCGCAATTTTGTCGGCCCAGTCGGCGTAGAGCAACTTTCGCTCCGAGGCGACTCGCACGGCCCCGACTCGCACGGCCGGTTCGCCATCGCGGCTCAGGCGCTCCAGCCACGGCCCCACGTCGCGGGTTGGCTCGCTGGCCAGGTTCACGAGCAGGTCCAACCGCACGCGGGCCTCGGGGTGCGTGAGGCGTCGGCCGAGGTCGATTACGTCGGCCGACCGGCCGCGCGTCTCCAGCACCGCCCCGCACAGGTGCTGCACCTTCTCGTCGGGGTCGTTCAACCAGTGGAAGAGTTCTTCGTCCGAAACGATATTCGCGTCGCCGAGCGTGCTCAAGGCCGTCAGCGCGGCCGCCCGAACGTCGGCGTCGGCATCCGCGAGCAACGATGGCACGGCGGCGGCGAGGTTGATCCGCGTCATGCCGCAGAAGCGGGCCGCGAGCACCTTCACCCGCGGCGACGACGTTAAGCCGCGTTCGACGGCCACCCGACACTTCGTCGCCACGCCCGCGTCGGGCGACTTCAACAGGTCCGGTAGCAGTTGCAGGACCGCTTCTTGCCCGGTCTCGCCGAGCTTCGCGTCGAGTAAAATCGCCGCCTGTGCGGCGAAGGCCGGGTCGTCGGGCCGCAGAATTGCTACGGCTGCAACTCCTCGGCCCGCCCGTCCAGGGAGCCGGGGTCGGCCACCCCGCCCGCTTCGAGGAGCGACCGCCGCCCGACCAGCACGGCCTGGCCCTCGACCGTCCCGCGGACCCCGCCGCCCGTCACCGACTCGAACTCGGTCACCGGCGGTATGGCGACGCCCCGGTCCTTCGCCCCCCGGAGGACGGCTCGGGCGAGCGGGTGTTCGCTGTGCTGCTCGACGCCGGCGGCGACGCGGAGGACTTCGGCCTCGGCGAACGACGGGGCGGGGACGCACTCGGTCAGCTTCGGCCTGCCCTCCGTCAGCGTCCCGGTCTTATCGACCACGACCGTATCGACCTCCTCCAGTGCCTCCAGCACCTCGGCGTTCTTGACGAGGACGCCCTCGGCGGCTCCTCGGCCCATGCCGACCATGATCGACATCGGGGTGGCCAGGCCGAGGGCGCACGGGCAGGCGATAATGAGGACCGCGACGGCGTTCACGAACGCCCACGCTAGGGCCGGCTGCCGCGGCTGGAGGACGGCCCAGGCGAGGAAGGTGAGGACCGCCACGGCGATCACGGCGGGGACGAAATACCCCGCGACCGTGTCCACCAGCTTCTGGATCGGGGCGCGGCTCCGCTGGGCGTCGGCCACCATGCCGACGATCCGGGCCAGCACCGTGTCCGGGCCGACCTGCTCGGCCACCATCAGGAACGAGCCGGTCTGGTTCACCGTGCCGCCGATCACCCGGTCGCCGACCGCCTTCTCGGCGGTCGCCGACTCGCCCGTCACCATCGACTCATCGACCGCGCTCCTGCCGTCCGTGAGCTTGCCGTCCACGGGAACCTTCTCGCCGGGCCGGACCCGCAGCGTGTCGCCCGCCCGGACCTCTTCGAGCGGCACGTCCTTTTCGTTCCCGTCCCTCACGACGCGGGCGGTGGGCGGGGCCAGCGACAGCAGTTGCCGGATCGCGGCCCCGGTGCGGCGTCTGGCCCCCAATTCCAGCACCTGCCCGAGTAGCACCAGTGCGACGATCACCGCCGCCGCCTCGAAGTACACCTCGACCCGTCCGTGCCGGCGGAAGTCCTCGGGGAACAAACCGGGGGACAGTACGGCGACGAGGCTGTAGAGGTACGCGGCCCCGACGCCGAGGGAGATGAGCGTGAACATGTTCAGGTTGCGGGTGACGACGGAGCGCCAGCCCCGTGCGAAGAACGGCCACCCGGCCCACACGACGACCGGGGTACTCAAAAACAGTTGCACCCACGGGTACGTTCCGCCCAGCCAGGCGTCCACCGGCACCCCGAGCATCGGGAGCATCGCCAGCAGCAGGAGCGGGCCGGTCAGCACAACGGCGACCTTGAGCCGCCGGCTCATGTCGGTCAGTTCCGGGTCCGCGGCGTCGCCGGCTTGCACCGCCTTCGGCTCCAAGGCCATGCCACAGATCGGACATGCCCCCGGCCCGACCTGTTCGACCTGCGGGTGCATCGGGCAGGTGTAGACGACTCCGCTCCCCGCCGTTGCCGGTTGTAACGTGGGGGCCGGATCGTTCGCGCGGGTCGCAGCGGTCGGACGGTGGTCGTGACCGTGGGCCTGGGGGCCGGTAGCGGCCCCGGCCCCGCCGAGGAAGGTTCGCCGGCAGTGGTCGCTGCAAAAGTAGTAGGTCTGCCCGTCCCGCTCGGCGGTCAAGGCGTTCGCCGGATCGACGGTCATCCCACAGACGGGGTCAGTTGCCATGACGGGTCACCTTTCGGTTCGGTCTGCCGCAGGTCCGCCGTCTCGATTGCCGGGCGGGTTCGGTTACACGGTCGAGACGGCCATCTCCGTGCTGGCGGATGAATGAGACGCGGCTCTGGGGATGTGCCAGCACCCCCAGAGCCGATTGACCGGGTTACTTCTTGTCCCCGACCTTGACGTGGAACCCGGCCTTGTTCAGAGCCTGGACCACCTCGACCGCGTCGAACTCGCCGGTCAACTCGGCGGTGCCGACCTTCGCCTTGGCGGCGACCCCGGCCACCCCCTTCACGTCCTTGACCGCGTCTTTGAGCGACTTCACGCAGCCGCCGCAGGAGTTGTGGAACCCCGTCACCGTCAGGGTCTTCACCGTGCCGGCCTTGACCCCGCTGTCGTCCTTGAAGGCGTAACCCTTGTCCTTCCCCGGATCGCCGTGGAAGCCTGCCGCGGCCAGGGCGTCGAGTGCCTTCTGGGCCGCCTTGGCGTCGGTGGCGGTGAATGTGGCCGCGGTCGTCTTCTTGTTGGTCGAGACGCCGGTGACGCCCTCGACCTTGCCGAGGAGGGTGGCCACTTCTTCGGCGCACCCGTCGCAGCACATGTGGACGTTCTTCAGTTCGACTTTCTCGGCGGCGGTCGAAGCCCCCGCGGTCGCCAGGGCGGTCACGGCGACCGCACCCATCAGTGCCAGAACTCGACTCATGTCACACTCCAAGGGCGGCGTATCGACGCCGCCCGGTTCGCCCGCCGGGGTCCGGTTGCCACGGCAACCCGTCTCACCCCCGGCAGAGGTCGGTATCCCGGCGGGCCGTTCGGGCCGGCCTGCGGGGAAGTTTTAGCCGGGCCATTTGTGTCGGCCCGCGGATAATCGTGTGCCACGAACCCCGCCATCACGGCGTCGTAGAAGCGTGTCAGCCCGCGGAACCGCAGGGCCGGGATGAACGGCGAATCGGGTACGTCCGTCATGGGGCGTGCCCTCCGGTCCCGTTCGCGTTCGGGGGTGGCGGCGGGAGCGGCACCAGGAGAGGCGCGACGGCAACCGCGGGGGCGGGCGGGGGCGGTACGACGGGCATCGGGGCCGGGGCGTCGAGCCGGTTGACTGGCACCGCCGCCGGTTCGTGCAGCCACGCATCGTCCCACGCCGGTGTCGGTTGGCCGTCCGCCGCCGGGTCGGGCTTCTTGTAAACGTACCTGCCGAACAACTTGAACGCCGCCGGGGTGACGATCTGGTCCATGATCGTGGCGTCGATCAGCCCGCCGATCACCACAACCGCCAACGGGTGTAGAATCTCCTTGCCCGTCTGCCCGGCCCCCAGCGCCAGCGGGATCAGGCCGATTACCGCCGTCAGGGCCGTCATCAGCACCGGGGCCAGCCGCTCCAGGGTGCCGCGGACGATCATCGCGTCCCCGAACGCCTCGCCCTCCTTCTTCATCAGGTGGGTGTAGTGGGCGATCATCATGATCCCGTTGCGACTGACGATCCCGATGAGGGTGATGAATCCGACCCAGTGCGCCACTGACAACGTGGTCGCCGACGCCCAAACGTGTGGCCACTGCCACCATGCGGCGGCGTGGAGGACCGCCGGGTCGGGCCGGTTCAGGATCAACAGGGCTACCACCGAACCGAGGGCGGCCAGCGGGATGTTGATGAGCAGCACCATCGCCGCCGCCACCCAGGAGTCGAGGCACTTCCAGAGGAGCAGGAACACGCCGAACAGCACCGCCCAGAATAGCCAGAACAGCAGCGTGTTCGCTTGCTGTTGGGCCTCGAACTGGCCGCCGACCTCGACCCGGTAACTGCCCGGCAGGGTGCGGAGCTTGTCCTCGACCGGGCGAATCGCTCGCTGTATGTCCTCGACCACCCGGCTCAGGTCGCGGCCCTGGACGTTACACGCCACTACCACCCGCCGCTGGACGTGTTCGTGATTGATCGTGTTCGGGCCGCGGGCGTCGAGGACGCGGGCGACTTGACTCAACGCCACCTTTCGGCCCGATGGCGTGTCGAGGATCGTCTGTCCGATCACCGCGCGGTCGGCGCGGGCCGCCTCGTCGTACCAGACGACCAGGTCGAAGTAGCGGTCCCGGTCGAGGACCGTCGAGACGACCCGGCCCTTGTACGCCGTCTCCAGCAGCCGGGCCACGTCGCCGGGGGCCAGGCCGTACTCGGCGGCGGCCTTCCGGTCCACTTCCAACCGCACCTGCTTGATGTTCTCCTGCGGCTCGACCTGGAGATCGACCACGCCGGGGATGGCACTGATGCGGTCGCGGATGTCGTAGGCCGCGGTCACCAGTTCCCGCAGGTCGTCGCCGAACACCTTGATCGCCACCTGGGCACGCACCCCGCTCATCAGGTGGTCGAGCCGGTGCGAGATCGGCTGGCCGACGTTCACGTTGACGTTCGGCAGCTTCGAGAGGCGGTCGCGGATGTCGGCCTGTACCCGGTCGTTGGGCCGCCCTGTGGTCTCGACGCCCCGCCCGTGCAGCCCCGGCACCGCCCGCAGCAGGGCGTACCCGAAGCCCGGTCTGAGCCGTTCGTGCGGGGTCAACCGGACTTCGAGTTCGGACGTGTTCACCCCCTCGGCGTGTTCGTCCTGCTCGGCCCGCCCCGTTCGCCGGGCCACGGCCACCACCTCGGGGACTTCCCACAACTGGGCCTCGGCCCGCTCCGCGACCCGCTTGCTCTCTTCCAGGCTGGTGCCCGGTCGGGTCTGGACGTTGACGGTTAGCGTGCCCTCGTTGAACGGCGGCAGGAACTCCGACCCCATCCACAGGACGACGAATTTCGACCCGAACGCAAGGACCGCGGCGGCGACGAGGATCTTCCGGGGGTGCCGCAACGCCCACCGGATGACCCTTGCGTCGAGCCATTTCAAGGCTCGCAGCAGGAGGGGGTCGCCCTTCAGCCCCATGAACCGGGCGTGCGGGAGCAGGAGCGACGCCAGGGCGGGCGTCACCGTCAACGACACGACCAAGGAGGCGACGAGCGAGACGACGTAGGCCAGGGCGAGCGGCGCGAACATCCGCCCCTCCAGCCCGGACAGCACGAACAGCGGTAGCACCACCAGGCAGACGATGAGCGTGGCGTAGACGACCGAGTTGCGGACCTCGCTCGA
>JBBQCQ010000178.1:0-7157 GCA_038318835.1 Gemmatales bacterium
GCCGTCAATGTGCAGTTCCTGAATCTCCTTACCGTTACGGAGGAACTTCAGCGGCACAGCCGGGAGCATGCCTGGTACAGAGCACGACGCCAGCAGCACTTGCCGGAAGTGCTCGATCGACTCCGCATCGCCGCGGGTGGCGATGGCCCCCATGTCCCAGACGATGAGCTTGCGGATTTCGAGGTTCGTCGTACCCACATACAACCGGCGACCGCGGCGGTGTTGGGCTGCTACGTGGGCGATCAGTTTCTCGTCCACGACCGAGCCGATCAGCTTGCGGAGCGGTTCGCTCGACGCGACCGATCCGGCACCGGGGATAAGCACCCACAGGCGGTTGGTGTAAATGTCGGCCGAGCGGATGGCGGTGTAGAACTCACGGGCCGCGTCGTCGTACTCGGGGCCGAGGAAGGCCACTGTGGCAATGAGTGAGCCAGTGCTGACGCCGGTGACAATATCGAACTGCGGCCGCGTGCCAGTCTTCGTCCACCCAGCCAGGAACCCGGCCGTGTACGCGCCGTACATGCCGCCGCCGGACAGGGCAAGGACTGACTTCGGTGTTTGGGGCGGTGGGATCGGTTCCGGGATGATCTCCGGTGGTGTCTCGGTCGCACGGCGGACGGTTTCCCGCACACGGGTGGTGTTCGACGGCGCGCACTTCTGCCGCGAAGAACAACCGAGCAACAGCACGAGGCCGATGAACGGAAGGATAGCGAGGCATCGACGGGTGGCGGAGCGGTGCATCATCACGCAATCGGGTGTAGCCGAAAGGGGTAGGGACTGTCAATGCTGGTGGGAGGAAGAAGTGTTGGCCGCAAATAGACGCGGATGAACGCAGATAAAACTAAAAACCAGCTTCATTTCAAAGACCGGAACCAATCCGAACTTTGAAATGAAGCTGGCTTTATCTACGTTTATCCGCGTCCATCTGCGGTCAAAATTGACTTCTCAAAGCCGGGAGCTGTATCGTCGGCCGGACTTACCGTAGACGGTTTTCTTCGGGGCCGCGGCCGGTTCTTCGACGAGGTTCTCTTCGGTTGGGGCCGCGTTGCCATCGACCGAGAGCACGCGGACGCGGTCGTCCGGCCGTTCGCGGCGGGTGTACGAATCGAAGCCTTCGATGCCGTCGCGGTCGATCAGTTTGTTGATCGTCATCTCGATGTCGGTCAGTTGCCCGCCCTGTTCCGGCGTGACGAACGAGATCGCCACGCCATCGCGGCCGATGCGGCCCGTTCGGCCGATGCGGTGGACGTAATTCTCGATGTCGTTGGGCAGGTCGTAGTTGATGACGTGCGAAATACCTTCCACGTCGATGCCGCGGCTCATCACGTCGGTGGCGATTAGGTACTTCACCTTGTTGGCCCGGAAGGCGGCTGTGATCTTCTCGCGTTGCGACTGCGGAAGGTCGCCGTGAATAACGGCCACGCCGGGGACGACGTGCTTGAGGTTCCGGTACAGGCGGTCGGCCCAGCGCTTCCGCTCGACGAAGATCAAGCACTGACGCGGTTGTTCGCGGGCGACGACTTGTTTCAGCAGGTCGAACTTCTTCTCCTCATCCACGGTGAAGTACGTCTGCTGAATCTTGTCCACCGTTAGCACGCTCGGCGACATATTCAGGTGGATCGGGTTCTTCATGTAGCGGTGGACGAGTTTCTTGATCGTGTCCGGCACGGTGGCCGACATCAGCAGCGTCTGGCGATCTTCCGGGCAGCGACGCAAGATCCGCTCGATGTCCGGGCGGAAGCCGATGTCGAGCATTCGGTCGGCTTCATCGAGGACGGCGTAGCGGACGTTCTCCAGCGACAGCGACCCGCGGCGGAGGTGGTCGATGATGCGGCCGGGCGTGCCAACGACGAGGTCGCAGCCCTTCGCGAGCAGTTCGAGTTGCCGACCCATGCGGGCACCACCGTACACGGGCACGGTGCGGAAGCGACTACTCGGGGCAAGCTTCACCGCTTCGTTCGCGACCTGCACAGCCAGTTCGCGAGTCGGACACATGATGAGGCCGATCGGCCCCTTCATGGTGTGCGGCCGCCAGCGGTTCAGGAACGGGATCAGGAACGCGGCCGTTTTGCCGGTGCCGGTCTGGGCCTGGCCGATCACGTCGCGGCCCCCCATGGCGTGCGGGATGGTGGCCCCCTGCACCGGCGTGGCGAACTTATACCCGGCGTGCTCGATCGCGTCGAACAGCGGCCGAATGAGCTTCAAGTCGGCGAACGCGACCGTCGGAGCCGACTCGGCCGGCGTCACGATCTCGGGCGGCAGTTCGGGTTCGGCTTCGGTAGCGTGCGGGGTCGGATCGTCGTCGGTCGGGAAGGAAGAGGGCAGGTCTTCAGTCGAATCGGGGGTGAAAGCGTCAGACTCCATCGGTCCTTGAACTCGGTTTACAGGTGGGTAGTTAATACTCTGTTTAGAATAAGGCGGGTGCGCGGCCGTTGTCTAGGTGAAGTGGGAAGAAACTCGGAATCGTCGGTCGGGGTCGAGTGTTCGAGTCCCGACCGACGCGGTGTTATGGCATCACGGGGAAGTTCTTCATCGGGTCGTCGGCCTTGGCCGCGGGCTTGAGCAGTTCGGCCCCGTTCGCGGTCGCACCCGGCAGTAACGATCCCGAACCCGACGACCGCGTGCCGTTCGAGGGCATGTCGTTCAAGAAGTAGAATCCGAGGCCCAGTACCAGCGCCACGGAGGCCGCGAGGGCGGTGCGACTGGTCCAGAGGCCGTCGCGGGTTAGTGTGGGTGCCGCTGGTTGTACGGCGGCCGTCGCGCGGCACGCCGGCCAGGTCGCCGGCAGGTGGCCCTTGAAGTAATCCGACAGTGTGTGGTCGAGTTCGTCGGGAGAGGTCGGCGTCATGGAATCGTTTCGTCTCCGGGGGTGCCGAGTCGCTCGGCCATCCGCTGGCGAGCGCGACTCAGGCGCATGTGAACGGCCGTGGCCTGGATGCCCAAAATTTCGGCGATCTCGTGCGTCTCGTAATCGAGAGCGTACTTCAACGTCAGGATGTCGCGGTCGCCGGCGGGGAGTTCTTCCAGGACCGCCCGTACGTGGGCGTTCCGTTCGGCGATTTCTAACTGTTCACTCGGCGAGACTTCGAGCGAACGCACCCCGGTGAACTGTTCCGGCGGGCTGGTGCCATTCCGGCGGAACGAGCTTTTCGCGTAGTCTTCCGCCAGATTGCGAGCCACTCGCAGGAGCCACGCCCGTGGGTTCTGGATGTCCTGCCCGGCTTCCCACTCTCGCCAGAGCCGCAGGAACGCCTCCTGGGCGATGTCCATGGCCGAGTCCGCGTCGAGCCAACGGGCGAATGCGATCGCCCAGACCGCCCGGCTGTGCCGCTGGTACAGGGCGTCGAACTCGCTTTTCTTGCCGCCCCCGTCTGCGGAGTCGGGGGATGGTAGTGGGTTCACGGTGCGGAAGTACCGGGGTTGCCGTCCCGCGTCGTTCACCTCAGAAAACGACCGGGCCGGCGGAATCTAACCGAGAATTTTTACCGCGTGGTGACCAGGTTATCGCGATGAACCAACTCGACGTAGGGGACGTTTCCGATCTGTTGTGCGATCTGTTCGGTCGATAATCCCATGATCCGGCGAGTGTCGGCCGCAGTGTAGTTCGTCAGCCCGCGGGCAACCTCTTGGCCGCTCGCGTCGCAAATCGTCACGACATCGCCTTTCCCGTAATCCCCTTGAACCGCCCGCACGCCCACAGGCAGCAAACTCGTGCCACGTTGCACGATCGCGCCAACCGCTCCGGCATCCACGACAAGTTGCCCCTTCGCCTGCGCGGTGAATCCAAGCCAGCGCTTCCAGGCCGGGATCGCCTCGCCGTGCGGCAGGAACAGCGTGCCGACCGGCTCGGCCCGAAAAATCTGATCGAGAATGCCATCGACGGACCCGTTCGCCATGATGACCGCCCCACCCGCGGCGGTCGCCAGGCGGGCGGCCTTCAGCTTACTCTTCATGCCGCCGGTGCCGAGGCTGCTCTTGCTCGTGCCGGCCATGCCCGTGACGGTGGCGTCGATGTGCGGAACGCTCGCCAGCAGTGCGGCGTTGGCGTCCGTTCGCGGGTCGCTCGAATACAGGCCGTCCACGTTCGTCAGCAGAATCAAGAGCGGGGCTTGCAACAGGTTCGCGACCATCGCGGCGAGTTGGTCGTTGTCGCCGAACTTGATCTCGGCGATGCTGACCGTGTCGTTCTCGTTGATGATCGGCAGGGCGTGGAACTCGAACAGCGTCGAGATCGTGTTCCGCACGTTCAGATAGCGAACTCGGGCGTCGAAGTCGCTGGCCGTCAGGAGAATCTGGGCGGCGTGAATCTGGTACGGGTTCAGGGCTTCCTGATAAAGCTGCATGAGGGCCGACTGCCCGACGGCAGCGCACGCTTGCAGGTGTGGCAGGTCGGTCGGCCGCTTGCCGAGGCCGAGTTTGCCGACCCCCGCCCCGATGGCTCCGGAACTGACGAGCACCAGTCGGTGGCCGGCCGCGCGGATGTGCGAAATCTGCCCGGCCAGCGACTCGATCCGCTGGCGGTCGAGTTCCCCGGTCGCGTTCGTGAGGACGTTCGTGCCCACCTTCACGACCACCGTGGTCTTCGCCCCGACCAGCGTCTGCCGCAGCCTGTCCGCCACCATCCCCGCTCCTCGATCTTGCCAATTCGTCACGCTCGGGTAACAGAGTGTTTGACGAATGGTAGGCTTCTGGTTTATTATCAGCAGATCGAATTTCGACGGTCCGGCCTTCACGAGGGTCCGCAATGCCGACACGGCGACCGCTCCGATTCCTCTCCCTCCTGACGGCGACGCTTTTCGTTCCCACGGCCACCGCGGCCCCCAACAACACCCCAAAGCCTTCGCCCGAAGCCCTGGTGGCCCGCGCGGCCGACGCGGAGAAATCCAACGACTGGGAGAAGGCGTTGGAGTTGTACCTTCAGGCGTATCTCTCCGGCCGGCAAACGCCCGACGTTCGCGAACACATCGCATCCTGCCACCGCTACGCGGCCCAGACTCGCCGGCACCGCGACCCGGTCTTCCAACAGCAGACGCTCGCGCTTCCGACGGCCGAGGCCTTGAACCTATACGCGGAAGTGTTGGAGAAGCTGGCGCACGTCCACGTCGATCGCGAACGGGCCGCACCGGGCCGGCTGTTCCTGAGCGGCGTCGAGGAGTTCGACCGGGCGCTCGCGAACAAGAACTTCCGCCGCGAGTACCTGCCCGACGCCGGCGAGGCGACGGTGGCGAAGTTCCGCCGCACGCTGCACGAGTTCTGGAAGCCGCGACCGCCGAAGACGGTTCGGGAAGCCCGCGCCGCGGCCGTCGAACTGACCCGCGTGGCCCAGGCCGATCTGGGGCTGAAGACAAGTTCCGCCGTGGTGCTGGAACTGCTCTGCGGGGCGTGCAACAGCCTGGACGAATATACCGTCTACCTTAGCCCGACGCCGGTGCCATCCGACGCTGTCGGCGTTGCGGAACTGGCAACTTACGGGCTGATCGTCGCCATCCGTAACGGGCAACTGATCGTGGACCGCGTCGTGCCGGAATCGTGGGCCGCGATGAACACCAGCCTGCGAGCCGGCGACCGCATCGGCCGCGTGAACGGCCGCCCCGTGGCGTCGGCCCTCGCCCTCACGGATGCCCTTCGCCAACTGACGGACGGTTACCACGAACTGGACGTGACGGCCGCCGACCCAACGGCCCCGACCCGCCTGCCGACGCCACTGCCGAGCGTGCAACAGGCGACCTTCAACATGAAGGACGGCGTCGGCTACCTCAAGCTCACGTCGTTCGGCGAGAACACGCTGCTCGAACTCGACGCCGCCCTTGCCCGGCTGAAGGAACAGGGTATGCGGTCGCTCGTCCTCGACCTGCGGGGCAACACGGGCGGGCACTTTCTCACCGGCGTGCGGGTGGCCGAGCGGTTCCTGCCGTCGGGCATCATCGCCACGACCGAGTCGAACGTGCCGGAATTCGCCAACCGTGTGTTCTCGTCCGACAGCGGCATGATGGCCCACGACATGCCCGTCGTGCTGCTCATCGACACGAAGACGATGTCCGCGGCCGAGGTCGTCGCGATGGCGTTGAAGGACCAGGGCCGGGCGACCGTGGTCGGCATGCCGACCTTCGGCAAAGGCGTGGTGCAATTCCCATTCAAGCTCTCCGGGGCCGACGGCCCCGACTCTGCCGGCACGCTCCGCACGCGATCGGGCACGCTCGTCATCACGATCGCGAAGGTGCTGACCGCGAGCGGCACACCGCTGCACCGCCAGGGCGTGCTGCCCGACCTGCTGGAAGCCGACGCCGCCCGGCAACTGACGCTGGCCCTGGAGCGAGCCGCCTTCGCGGCGGGGATGCGGTAAGCTCAGAGCGTCGGAGAAGAAAAATGATCCCGGTCGGTGTCGTTGGCGCAGTTCAGAACGGTCCCCACCCCGACATGAAAGTCCAGATCATCGACGACACGGCTGACACAGGCGGGTTCTTCATTCTTCAATGGTGGCCTGGGTCGGGCGGTCTTGGTCCGGACGGAATGTTCGACAATTGGGTCGAGTCACCGGCCGCGCTCGAGGAATTCTGGCAGGAGGCCGGGTGGCAAGTCGAATGGCCGCAGAAGGCGAACGGCGCGACATAAGTCCGCCGGTAGGAGGCAGTCTCACACTGGCAGACTTACGTCGCGCCGTTCGCATATAAACTAGTCCCATGACTCCCTCCGCCTTATCCGCCACCGAAAGCCTAGCCTGTCGCCGGCTCGTCGAGCTTGCGCTCGCCGAGGATCGCGGCACCACCGGCGACCGCACCACGCTCGCACTCATCCCCACCAAGCAGCACGCTGCGGCCGCGTTCATCGCGCGGTCGGGTGGCGTCATCGCTGGACTGCCTGCCGCGGCGATGGTCGCCGCTGAAGTCGATCGCGATTTGCAATTCCAGATGCTCGTCCCCGACGGCACGCGGGTCGAACCCGGCACCGTCATTGCGAAGGTGTCCGGGTCACTTCAGTCGATCCTCGTCGCCGAGCGGACGGCTCTCAACTTCCTCCAACGGCTCAGCGGTGTGGCCACGCAGACGCGGAAGTTCGCCGACGCCGTCGCCGGGTTGCCGACGCAGGTGCTCGACACGCGGAAGACCACTCCCGGCTGGCGGTTGCTGGAGAAGTACGCGGTGCGAATGGGCGGCGGC
>JBBQCQ010000179.1:0-7106 GCA_038318835.1 Gemmatales bacterium
GAGGAACTCGGCCCGCCGGTCGGCGAAGCTGTCGTAGCCGCCGGCGGCGCGGAACGCGCCGTCGGGGTAAACGCGTTCGATCTCCAGAATTTCGCCGGCCACGGCCCGCTGGAACGCCCGGTCGTGCGTGGCCACGAGGTAGCCGAACTGCGACGCCTTCAGGAACTTCTCCAGCCAGACCACGCCGGGTAGATCGAGGTGGTTGGTCGGTTCGTCCATCAGCAGGAAATCGGGTTCCTTCGCCAGTTCGCGGGCCAGGGCGAGTCGCTTCCGCCAGCCGCCGGAGAGCGTGTCGGCCCGGATGTCGCGATCGTCGAAGCCGACCTGCGTGAGCGCGATGGCCGCCCGGGTTTCGCGCTCGTGGTCTTCGAGGTGCGCCTCGGCGAGGGCGGCCACGATCACTTCGCTGGCCGTCTGCCCGGCCGGGAACTGATCGTCTTGCATGAGGTAGCCAACCTTCGCCCCGCGGCGGATCGTGCGATCCCCCGCATCCGGCACTTCCAGGCCGGCGAGCAGTTTCAGGAGCGTGGACTTCCCTGCCCCGTTCGGGCCGATGAGGCCGATCTTTTCGCCAACCCGCAGGTCGAACGACAGGTTCGCGAACAACGGCCGGTGGGAGTAACTCTTCGACAGCTCACGGGCACTCAACAAGACACTCATGCCGGCCTCACGCGGGGGAAAAAGGAATTGTAGCGGATGCGGGAAACGACTGCCGCCCTCTTGCTCCCTCTCCTGGCTTTGCGGGAGAGAGAGCAAGACTCGCCTGGAATCGGCTTCCCTCGGCCGGACTCTGCCCTTACGATGGAAAAAGTTCCACCTCCGTCGGAGACTCCTCGTGCGGTCCCTCCTCGCCCTGTTCGCAAGCTTCGTCCTGACGGCCTTCGCACCCGCGGCCGAGCCGGTCGTTCGGACGACGGTCGAGTACGTGCCGCCGCCCGGCGACGACGCGGTGCCGGAACGGTTCCGCCTGGCGAAACACACCTTCGCGTGTGAGTTCCAGCACAAGTACGACCTGCCGATGAGCGGCGTGACCGTGTCGGCCCTGCGGTTCCCGTCGCCGGTCGAGACGGTCCACCCGGAGAACAACACCGTCCACTGCGAATACTTTGCCCCGATGGGGAAGACGAACGTGCCGGCGGTGATTGTGCTGGACATCCTCGACGGGGCGCAAGTCGTCTCGCGCGGCGAGGCGATGTGGCTGGCGCAGAATGGCGTGGCCGCACTCGTGGTGCAGATGGCCTACTACGGCCCGCGACGGCCGAAGGTCGGCAAGGTGCGACTCCTGTCGGTGGACATCGAGCATTCTGTGAAAGCAGTGACGCAGACCGTCCTCGACTGCCGGCGGGCGGTGGCCTGGCTGGAGGCGCGGCCGGAAGTGAACGCGAAGAAACTCGGCCTCGTCGGCACCAGCCTCGGCAGCTTCGTCGGCGGCGTGACCGCGGCGGCCGAACCGCGACTGTCGTCCGCCTGCCTGCTCCTCGGCGGCGGCGATTTGGTGGACGCCTTCTACAACCAACCGAAGGCGGCCCCGTACCGCGCGGTGAACGAACTCCTCGGCGGCAGCAAGGTCGCGCTCAAAACTTTGATCGACCCGATCGACCCGATCACGTATGCGGCACAACTGAAGCGGCGGGACTTTCACCTGTTCTTGATCGCCGCCAGTCGCGACGACGTGGTGCCGCCGGTGGCGATGAAGCGACTGTGGGAAGCGACCGGGCAGCCGAAAATCCTGTGGCTGGACGCGACACACGTGGGGGCCGCGACCTACGTTTTCCCGGTGATGCAAGCCGTCATCCGCCACCTCAAGGACGAGTAACCGAACCTAATGCCATTCTCGACGAACACCACGCACGCCGCGGCTGGCCGTGTGCCCTGCGGGCACTGCGGGGCGAAGGTACCCATCCCGGCGGGACACAGTCGGGCGAAGATTCGGTGCGAGGCGTGCGGCTACTACGCCGCCGTGCCGCCGGAGTTGCGGTCGGCCGACGCCCCACCCGAGGCGGACGAATTGCCTGTCATCAAGCCGGCCGAGTCGCCCCGCCGGCCGCGCGATCAACCACCACCGCCGCGGAAGGCCAAGAAGCCCACGGCGAAGGCGCGGGCGAACTCCGACCCGGCCGACCCCCGCGCGCAGTTCGAGATCGCCGACGATGCACCGCGCGGGCCGAACCTGCTCGAAGGCACCCAGGACGAGGACGACGACAAGCCGTATGCGGTGCCCGGCGACGGCACGAAGGCGTGCCCGGCGTGCAACTGCCGCGTGCCGCTCGACGCGACGATGTGCGTTCACTGCGGCGTGGATTTCCAGAGTCGGCGGAAGCCGAAGAAGGCGTTCGAGCCGATCGACCAGGCGTGGGAACCCCGACTGCCGCTGGAAACGCGCCTGAAAATCCTCGCCGGGTTGCAGGTGCTGAACCTGCTACTGATGCTGCTGATCTCGAGCGCCACGAGCGTGACGGGCGGTTTGTTCTCGCTGTTCTTCCAGGCCGGGTTGCAGGCCTTCCTGCTCGGCAGTTTCGAGAAGCTCAGCGTGACGCGATCGGCGAAGGGTCAAGCGACGCTCACGGTGCAATGGCGGTTCGCGTTCGTGCCGCTGACGCCGCGGCGGGTGGACTGGAAAAAGAACCACGCCGTCGGCTCGGTGGCCACCTACACACCGGGGATGCTGGAGTGGTGTACGCTCATCTATCTCTTGATGTTGGGGGTACTACCCGGCGTGCTGTTCTACTTCTATGTGATCCACCCGATGCGCTTTCAGATTGTGTTGTGCGACGTGTACGGCAGCACCGAGGAGGTGATTTTCCACACGACCAGCCAGGAGCAGTCCGACGAGGTCTGCCGGGTCACGAGCACGGCCACCGGGTTGCAGTACCGCCCCGTGATGTGAAGCGAAAATCGCCGGGCATTCCCATTTTCGCGCGCAAGACTCGCCAAGCGGCGCGGTTATTCTCTCGGAAGGCCACCCCGGCCCCAACACCTTGAGGATACCTCCATGCGAGTCAAATCGTTGGCCCTAGGCACTCTTGCCGCCCTCGGCCTGTTCGCCCTCTCCGGCACCCAGGCTTCGGCCCAGTACTTCGTCTCACCCGGCCACCACCACGGCGGGTACGTGCCCGTGCCGGTCTATCGCCCGGCCTATGTCGTCCCTTCCTACGGGTATGGCGGCGGGTACAGCAACTACGGCTACAACAACTACGGCTACAGCCGCCCCGGCGTGAGCTTCGGCTACAGTAGCGGTTACGGGTATCGCCCCAACGGCTACGGGTACGGCGGCGGCTTCGGCAGCGGCTACGGTGCGAGTCGCGGCGGCTACTACGGCGGTCGCGGCGGATCGGGCTTCTCGTTCGGCTTCAGCACCTTCCGCTAATCCGAGGAATGAAACGCAAAAGCCCTTGCATGTGCCGGGGCTTTGTTGGTTTTGGTGGAGCGTTCGCCCAACTACAACCCCACTCGTGCGAGTTCGCCGATCACCGCCCACCCTTCGTCTACGGCCTTCTTCCGCTGCTTCAACGTGGTCACGCTCTCCTCGGGATTGCCCAGCACTTGCTGCATCGCGTCGGCCAGGTCGCGGACGGCGGTGGCGTAATCGCGATAGCCCTCCGGCACGTCCGCGGGTATCGTGTCGGGTCGGGGTTGGTTCGCCACGAAGACCGCGAGCGTCTGGGCGTCGGCCCGCAGTTTCACCACCTGGGCGGGCAGTTCCGGCCGCCGCGTCGGGTCCAGTCGCACGACTTCCATCACCTGCCGATACAGCATGTCCACCACGGGCCGGGCGACGGGTTGAAGGTTCACGTTCAGCGATTTCACGTAGTCGATCTGCTGCGCTCGGGTTTCATCCTGCCGCAGTGGCAGCCATCGCTCGGACCGCTCCGAGTACGCCATCAGGCCGCCCACGCACGCGGCCATCAGCAGCACGGTCAATGTCAGGGCCACCCACCGGGCCACGCGGCCGAACCGGTTGGAGATTACGAACAGGCACGACACCACGAAGCCGACGGCCCCGCCGCCGAAGTGCCCGGCCCAACTCACACCCGGAATGAAGCTGACGGCGATGTTGATGACGAACAGCACGCCGAGCCGTTGCAAGCTCTGGCTCACCATCGGCGGCGGCAGGTGCTGGCGGTGCAAGAGCAGCCATGCCGCCAGCGAGGCCATCAGCCCCCAGATGGCCCCGGACGCCCCAGCGAGCAGCGAGATGGGTTGCACGCCCATCGCGAGGCAACTGCCGCCGACGGCCGAGGCGAAGTACAACAGCACGAACCGCCGCCGGCCCCAGATCGATTCCGTCAGGCTGCCGATGCTCGCCAGGGCGTACATGTTCACGAGCAGGTGCAAGATGCCGATATGAACGAACGCCGACGACACCAGCCGCCACCACTCGCCGCGGACGAGGGCGGAGCCGGACACGGCCCCGAGGCGTTCGAGCAGCCGCGGGTCGCCGTTGGCCAGATACGCATTGCCCGACCGTCCCTCGTTCACAGCCAGTCCGAGGCCGACCAGGAACCAGAGCACGTTCAGGACGATTAACCCCTGCACCACCAGCGGCGGCCGCGGGGCCAGGATCGACTGCCGGACTTCCTCGCCGCGGTCGAAGGTTGTTGGCGGGGGCGGCAGCGGGTCGCGGGTCGGCCGGGGCTCGGCCAGCAGTTTCGCGAGCTTCTGCGGTTCGTGGACGAACTTCGCCCCATCCGGCGTGATGCCGTACCCCTGCCCCAGACCCTTCACCCAGTCCTGCACGCGAATCAGGCCGGCGTGCCGTAGGGCCGCAATCGGCGCGTCGAGGAGCTCCCGCGGCACACTCGCTTGCTGGGCGTACACGGCCGGGAACCATGCCCGCTCGCCGGACGCGGCCACCCAGCCAAGCACGATCGCGGGCGTCGGGGGGAATTTTTCGATCGTCGGCTCGTCGTCGGCTACCATGTTCGGCATTATGTCGGGTGGGACGCCCGTTGTCGATTGCCGAGGTGTGGAATGGATGCGAATTGGTTGACGATGAGCGACGAAGTCCGAACCGCCGTCCACGAGGGACGGCCGGTTGTGGCCCTGGAATCGACGCTGATTGCGCACGGCCTGCCGTGGCCGACGAACCTGGAGACGGCCCGCGCGAGCGAAGACGCTATTCGCCAGCAAGGGGCCGTGCCCGCGACGATTGCCGTGCTAGCCGGGGTGCCCACAGTCGGGCTGACGGCCGCGCAGCTGGAAGAGATCGCGAAGACGCCCGGCGTGCGGAAGGCCAGCCGCCGGGACCTGGCCGCGGCGGTTGCGTTGAAGCAGCACGCGGCCACGACCGTGTCGGCGACGATGGCCCTGGCCCACTCGGCCGGCATTCGCGTGTTCGCCACGGGCGGCATCGGCGGGGCGCACCGCGAGTCTGACTTCGACATCTCGGCCGACCTGACCGAACTGGCCCGCACGCCGGTGCTCGTCGTCTGTGCCGGGGCGAAGTCGATCCTCGATTTGCCGCGGACGCTGGAGATTCTGGAAACCTACGCGGTCCCGGTGCTGGGTTATCAGACGGAGCAGTTCCCGACGTTCTACACGGCCGGGGCGGTGGGCACGGTGGCGCGGGTGGAGTCGCCAACCGAGGCGGCGGCCGTGTTCGCGGCCCACGTCCGCATGGGTGGCCGCGGGGCGGTGCTGGCCCAGCCGTGCCCGCCGGCCGTGGCGATTGCCGCCGATGTGTTCACGCTCGCGCTGAACGAAGCCGAACTGGACGCAACGGCCGAGGGAATCGCGGGACCGCACCTGACGCCGTTCCTGCTCGCACGGCTAGCCGAGATCACCCAGGGGAAGACGCTGACGGCGAATCGCACGCTGATCGTGAATAACGCGATGCTCGCGGCGCAGGTGGCGGCGGAGTTGAAGTAACGCCGACTGCTCGGCCAAGTGTCAGGCACTCGCTCCGCGAGTGCCCCCGGAGACTTCTGGCAGGCAACAAGCCCCCTCCCCCTCCGGGAGACGTTGGGGGCACTCGCGGTGCGAGTGCCCGACACTTACCCTGCCCGCAGCCACTTTGCCGCGTCCTTCGCGTGGTAGGTCAAGATCACGTCGGCGCCGGCTCGCTTGATGCTCGTGAGGATCTCCAGCGTCACGCGACGCTCGTCGATCCAGCCGTTGCGGGCGGCGGCTTTCACCATCGCGAACTCGCCGCTCACGTTGTACGCGGCCACCGGCAGACCGAAGGTTTGCTTCACGCGGTGGATGATGTCCAGGTACGACAACGCCGGCTTCACCATCACGAAGTCGGCCCCCTCTTGCACGTCGAGGGCCACCTCGCGGATTGCCTCGTTCGTGTTGGCCGGGTCCATCTGGTAGGTCGAACGGTCGCCGAACGACGGCGGGCTTTCGGCCGCATCGCGGAACGGGCCGTAAAAGCCGCTCGCGTACTTGGCCGCGTAGCTCAGGATCGGCACATTCGCGAAGCCGGCGGCGTCGAGGCCGCGGCGGATCGCCTGCACCATGCCGTCCATCATGCCACTCGGCGCGACGAGGTCGGCCCCCGCCTTCGCGTGGCTGACGCACTGCGCCGCCAGCAGCGGTAGCGTGGCGTCATTGTCCACGTCGAGCGTACCATGAACCTCGCACAGCGGGCCGCAGTGGCCATGGTCGGTGTACTCGCACAGGCACTCGTCGGTGACGAGGTACACGTCTTGCCCGTAAGCTTTCCGTAGAGCGCGAAGGCTCTGCTGCACGATGCCGTTCTCGTCGAGCGAGACTTCGCCGCGCGGGTCTTTCTTGGGGGGGATGCCGAACAGCATGAACGAGCGAACGCCGAGTTCCTTCGCGGAGCCGACTTCCTCGACGAGCGTATCGACGCTGAGCTGAAAGTTCCCCGGCATCGACGCGATCTCGTTCCGCACGCCGTGGCCGGGCCGCACGAACAGCGGCAGGATGAAGTCACCGGCGTCGAGGTGTGTCTCGCGGACAAGTTCGCGCAAGCTCGGTGAGGAGCGGAGGCGACGAAGGCGAACAGTCGGAAAGCCGGCGGTGGGGTGAGTGTGCATGATGACACTTTATGATGAGTGTGGAAAAAACGAAACGCGGGGATCGCAGGATTGGGAAGCCGGTTGGAAGGGAGGGTGAGACCCCAAATCGGGTTTGGGTTT
>JBBQCQ010000180.1:0-7088 GCA_038318835.1 Gemmatales bacterium
TCGGGCATGAGGTTGTTCGTGACGAGGTGTTCGGCCACGAAGCCGATGGTGGCGACGGCCAACCCCGGCGACGGCACCGGGTCTGCGTCGGCCGAGAGTGGGTCGAGCAGCCCGCGGAGGCGGGCGAGTTTCATCTCGGCGCAGGGGTCCGTCGCGAGGAGGTGTTCCACCTCGGCCGATTCGCTCGGGGAGAGGGCTTTCAGTGCGTAACCGATGAGGAGGTCGTCCATCGTTTCACCTATTCGTCGTCAACTCTTGGGTTCGCGGGTCGGCGTTCGGGCGGGGGCTTGCCAGAGTTCGGCCAACTTTGTCATGGCGGCGTTTAACCGCGACTTGACCGTGCCGAGCGGAATTTCGAGCACATCGGCAATCTCCTGATACTTCAGCCCCTGGAAGTACGCCAGGATCACGGCCTGCCGCAACAGGTCCGGCAACTGATCGACCGACTGCCGCACCTGGGCGGCGAGTTCGACTCCCTCGGCATTCGCGGCCGGGTCGATCTCGCGGGTGGCGAGCAGGTCGAACAGCGACCGGGCATCGGGCCCATCCTCGCCGGCGGGCAGCGAATCGACGGTTCGCTCGTGCCGTCGCTTCACCCGCCGCAGAGCGTCGATGGCCTGGTTGGTGGCGATGGCGTACAGCCACGGGCGGGCGGGGCGGCCGGGTTCGTAGTGGCGGATCTTCAGGAAGACGGCGACGAAGGTGTTTTGGAACACATCCGCCGCAAGGTCGTCATCGCCGAGGTATCGCCGAAGGTAGCCGTACAGTTCGCGCTCGTACCGCCGGACGAGGGGTCCGAGGACGTCGCGGTGGCCGGCGCGGAGCCGTTCGAGGAGTTTCTCGTCGGGGCAGGCATCGAATGAGTTCTTCGCGGAAGCCACCGAAAACCTTTACGCGGGGAGGGAGCCGAAAGTTCGCCCGGCGGCGAGATTGTTGGGAACGGTCGCCCGAACAATGACGGTATCTTCGGGGGTGGGTGGCATCGCCGTCAAGAACACTCCGGGGAATCTCAGGCTCGGATTGCCCGAATTGCGCACATTGGGTACGCTTTCCGAAGAAGCCCTGGCCGTAGGAGGCGGGATGATGCGTCGACGCTTATTACTTTCGGTTCTCCTTGCTTCCCTCACGGCGACCGGCTGCCTGTTCAAAGGCCAGCGGAATTCGTCCGGGAAGGCGGTTCAACCACTGCCCTCGGCACTGGCGAAAGTGCCACCGCCGCGGCCCGACCTTCCGCCCCCGGCCCCCACGCCGATCGCGACCGCGGCCAACACGCTGCCGGACGAGTCGGAGTACAAGGCTGTGCCGATCCCCGCGGCTCCGCAGCCCGTGGAGGTCGTACCCACGGCTGCCCGTTCGGCGGAGCCCAGTGCGGACGCGGCCGATGACGAGAAGAAGCGACTGCTCGAACGCCTTCGGGAGAAGCGCGAGGAACGCCGCGACGAGCGGTCGAAGGACGCGCCGAAGCTTCCCCCCGCGACGGCTCCGAAGGATGCCCCCGCGAAGGCGCCCGGCAAGACCGATGGCCTGGCGGTCGCGAAACAGGTCTACGCCCTCGCGTATGCCAAGTACGAGAAACTGAACGACTACGAAGTCCACATGGTTCGGCGCGAAGTGGTCGGCGGCAAGGAAACCCCGACAGAGGAGATTCAGTTCCAGTTCCGCAAGCAGCCGTTCAGCGTGTACATGAAGAACGTCGGCGAGAACGGCAAGGGCCGGGAGGTGCTGTACGTCGAGGGCAAATTCGACGGCCTCATGAACGTCGTGACGGGGCAAGGGGACAACCGGCTGATCGGGGCGGGGTTCAAGACTTCGTTGCGGCCGGATAGTTCGATGGCCACCTCCAAGAGCCGGCACAAGATCACGGAAGCCGGCGCGGGAACGATGCTGGTGAAGCTCGACAAGGCGATCAAGTCGGCCGAGGCCGGCAAGACCGTCATCAAGTCGCTCGGCACGGTCCAGCGGAAGGACCAATCGACCCCGGTGGACGGCATCGAAATTCCGATCTTGCCCGGCGACGACTCCACGCTGCCGAAGGGCGGGATGTGGACGCTGTATTTCGACCTGAAGCCCGACTCCGCCGGGTACGGCAACCTGGCCGTACAGATCACGACCGACGAGAAGGACCGCGAGGTGGAGTATTATTGCTTCACGAACTGGAAGGTGCCCGC
Organism: Gemmatales bacterium; assembly: GCA_038318835.1. Taxonomy (GTDB): domain Bacteria; phylum Planctomycetota; class Planctomycetia; order Gemmatales; family Gemmataceae; genus Limnoglobus. Next base: position 2,169 of record JBBQCQ010000180.1, read on the forward strand.
GAACTTGACCGACGCGGACTTCCACCCCGACCGGCTGGGGAAGAAGAAGTAAGTGGGCGAGAGTCTCCCCGTCGCAACGGGTAGGATTTGAGATGTTCTCCCATGCTTCTCGGCATCCTGTCAGATACGCACGACGAACTCGATCGCACGCGGCGGGCGGTGGCCCTGCTCGCGGCCCGCGGGGCGGAAGCTCTCGTGCATTGTGGCGACTTCGTCGAGCCGGAGATGATTGCCGCGTGTGCCGTGCGGCCGCTGTATTTTGTCTTCGGAAACAACGATGCCGACGTGGTGCCGAATTTACGTTCGACCGCGAAGTTCTTGAAGGCGACCTGCCTGGATTGGGGCGGGGTGATTGAACTCGCCGGCAAACGGATCGCCGCCACGCACGGGCACATGCGGTTCTGCCCCGACCCACCGGCAGACTACTTTCTGTCGGGGCACTCGCACATTGCCGCCGACATCCGCGAAGGGCCGTGTCGGTTCATCAACCCCGGCGCACTTCACCGGGCCGACGAGTACACCGTGGCCCTCTTGAACCTGACGACCGATGAACTCGAATTCCTTCGAATTGAATGACCGGAATGGAAACACCCACGCTCGAATTGATTCCCCTTTCCCCGGAGGGGTGGGCTGCGCTCCTGACGGGGCCGGCAGCGGTGGCAGCGCATTTCGGCCTCGTCCCGGCCGACGGCTTCTGCGAGATGTACGGCACCGGCGACATCACGCAGGCGTACTTCGCAAAGCTCCTCGCTCCTGGGCCGACCGACCCGTGGCTGCACGGGTTCTTGCTCCGGCACTTGGAATCGCAACTCCTCGTCGGTGGCTGTGCCTTCAAGGGCACACCCACGGCCGACGGCGTCGTCGAGATCGCCTACGGCATCGTGCCCGCTTTCCGGGGGCAAGGGTTCGCCACGCTGGCCGCCCAAATGCTCATCGCCTTCGCGCAAGCCGATGCCCACGTCCGCACAGTGATGGCCCACACCCTCCCGGAAATCAGTGCGTCCACGCGAGTGCTCACGAAGTGCGGCTTCACGAAGGTCGGCGACGAGATCGACCCCGATGACGGCCCCGTGTGGCGGTGGGAACGCCCGCCCCTCCCAACGAATCGCAAGTGACCTGTTTACACGCCCCAACCATTCTGTTAAGCTCCTGCCAGAGCGGCAGGATGCGGACAGGGTGACAGCACGCCCGGTAAAATCCCTTCCCGGGGCGATTTCACTAACACATGACGCGAACGAGTGTTATCACGGATGATGACGCCAATTATTCTCTCGGCACTCGGTTTGCACCTGGTGTGCCAGATGTTCCTGTGTTCAGGGACCGTGGGCCTCTGTCGATTGGACTACATATTGCCGTCGACAGGCACGCGGAGGACTTCGGGATGGTATTGAATCAGCCACTTCAACACGACGAGCCGTTCTCGATCCTGATCGCCGACGATGACGCGGGCAACCGCGACACGCTCAGCGGATTGCTTCAAGATCGCGGCTTCCACACCATCATCGCGGCCGACGGGTCCGAGGCGGTCGAGATCGTGCAAGTGCAGGTGATTCACCTGGTGCTGATCGATATGCACATGCCGCGGCTGACCGGCCTCGAAGCGGTGCAGATGATCCAGCAGATGAACGCCCTCCTGCCGGCCATCCTCATGACGGCCGAGGCCACCCGCGAACTGATCCGCAAGGCGTTTCAGATGCAAGTCTACAGCGTCATCCCGAAACCCGTGAACCCGAACATCGTTCTTCATACACTGACCCGAGCGTTGGCCCAGTTCTACGGGCCGCCAGAGAAACCCCACCAGGAGAGTTAAGGCGATGGCGATTACCCCTTTGAACGAGAAGATTGTGGTCGAGCGGATGGCAGCGGAAGACAAGACCGCCGGCGGGATCATCCTGCCCGATAATGCCAAGGAGAAGCCCAAGCAGGGCAAAATTCTCTCGCTCGGCGAGGGCAAGGTGCTCGAGAACGGCAAGCGTGCCCCGTTCCAGGTGAAGGTCGGCGATAAGGTGCTGTTCACCTCCTACGCCGGGAGCGAAGTGACCGTCGATGGCAAAGAATTGCTGGTGATGAGCGAGGACGACATTCTCGCGATCCTGAGCTGAGTGTCGGGAATTCGGACGAAATGCAATCACCCACGGGTTAAAAACCCGTGGGTGATTGCATTTCCGACGGTTCGTACTTGGCGGAGCAAGAAAAGTCGCTTATGATCTCAAAACTCATCCCTCGTGATGAGTGTTGGAATCACTAGCGGTTGGCACAGGGCCGACGCCTCGGGTGATGTCCGACGTCACGGTTTGATGGATTGCGTATGGCCACGAACATTTACGTTGGGAACCTCCCCTGGAGCACGACCGAGGACGACTTGTACGCACTCTTCCAGGAGTACGGCACCGTCCAGCGGGCGCAAATCGTGACAGATCGCGAAACGGGCCGCTCGCGTGGGTTCGCGTTCGTCGAGATGGCAAACGACGCGGAAGCCCAGGCCGCGATTGGTGCGCTCAACGAACAGCCGATGAACGGCCGGCCGTTGACGGTGAACATCGCTCAGCCCCGCCAGGAACGCGGCCCCCGCGCTGGCGGCGGAGGCAGCAGCTACGGCGGCGGTGCCCGTCGCGGCGGTGGTGGCGGCTACGGCGATGACCGCGGCGGCTACTGAAACTGTGTGCCGCCCACGAACACACGTCCGTGGGCGATCGCCCCAACGACTTAAATCAAAGTTTACATTCGACGCACTTTTTCGTTGACATCCGCCCCCGATTTCGACAAGCTATCCCCCACATCGTCAGGACGGCGATGCACACCACCACGAGCCACGGAGGGGCCAGAGCATGTTCATTCAAACCGAATCCAAAGCACAAGGTTGGCGGGCGGTCGCGATCCTGGAAGGTCGCGGCGAGTGTCTCCTTTACGTCGGCCGGTCGTCCACGCATGTCCGCGGCGAATACCTTGAAGCCTTCGCGGAACTCCTCGAAGACGACGAGAAGGAAATCTGCACCGGCATTCAGTTGCAACAATGGCAGGGCACACCCGACGCCGGCCGCTGGCTGACCAAGAACGAACTTCGCCTCCCGGAACGGGCCAAGCTCGCCCGCGTGGCGTAACGGCATCCCCACCGTGGGATCGGTTCGCCCGCTACGCATTTACCGAAACCGCATTAGCCGCCGGTTTACCGGCGGTTTTCATTCTTCGAAAAACCCGCCGGTAAACCGGCGGCGATATTTGCACCTTCCCGCCCGTTCCAATTTTGCCACCTCCTGTCGAACCTCTTTTCGCGTTCCGGCATCTCCATCGTTGGTTGAAGCGGCGAAGAATGTTCTAATCTTGCGGTAAGGGGATGCTGGGCATTCTCCCGGCCTTGCATTACTTCCGCCGGACGCGAACAATGACATACCGGCGACGAACCGCACCCGACTTGTCCTGTGACAGAGTGGGGGACCGCGTTCGATCGCCGTCGTGGCAGACGAAAGGAACCGTCGATGAGCAACCTGTACAGCGCGTTGTGTGACGATTTCGGCGTCTCGACCTACGTTTTGGGCAAAGTGGAAATGCCGACGGGCCGCGAGACGGTCCTGCACTTTTTCGACTCGGTCCGCAAGGCCGTGCCGAGTATGACCGACTTCGAGAAGCGGGACAGCGGCGAGTACGCCCTGGAAGAAGAGCGCGACGCCGGGGCTTACCGGTGGACCTCGCTGGACGCCCGCCGCCTGTGTGCCGGGTACGTGAACCCGCCAGCGATGGAAGACGCCGACGAACATAACGAGCGCATCTTGGAGATGGCCGCATACCACCTCGACCTGGGGCCGCTGCACACCGACGCGGTGGATGTGCAGTATTACTTTGACTTCGTCTATCAGGGCAACCACGACGAGGTCGTGGCCGAGGCGCTCGCGGCCAACACGCCCCTGGAAGGCCTGACACAAATCCCCGGCGGGCGCGTCTTGCACTATCAGCCGAGCGTGCTGATGGCCCTCGACGAGGGGTGCGGCCTGCAAGGGCGGATGACAGTCGAGACGCGCAGCACGCCATACCAGGTGCGGACGGGCCAGTTCTCAGAATCGCCGATCACGGTCTACTTCACCGCCCGGCAGTTCTGGGGGAAGACGCCCTACAAGACATTCGTGGACTCGTATCGCAACCAACGGCGCGTGATCGACGAACTTGTGACGCAGTACGTCGTCCCGAACATCATCACGCCGCTGCAAAAGGTGATCGGCGCGAAGCAGTGACCGTTTAACCGAAACGCGAAGGCTTCGGAGCGGGGCGCGGGATGTTCTCCCGCGCTCCGCTTTTTTGTACAGTCGCCGAATCTGCGGTCCCATTAGGTCATTCGCAAAGATACTCGAATTTTGTTTTGACATCGCGTTTTCATTTATTTATCATCTCGAATGAAGATTTTGTCATTTTGCCGACTCGCACCATCGGCGTCCCTCTCCCTTCGTCCGTGGAGTTTCTCTCATGCGCTCTCCCATTCTCAGTCGCCGAAAGGCGGCGTTCACGCTCATCGAACTGCTAGTCGTGATCGCCATCATTGCGATCTTGATCGGCCTGCTCCTGCCCGCCGTGCAAAAAGTCCGCGAAGCGGCGGCCCGGCTCAAGTGTTCGAACAACCTCAAACAGATTGGCCTGGCCATGCACGGCCACCACGACGGCTATGGAACGTTGCCGTCGGGCTACTTGTACCGGGGCGGCAACGGGAAGCCCAACTACGGCTGGGCGACGGAAATCCTGCCATTCCTCGAACAGGCCCCGTTGTACACGCAACTGAACCCGATCGGCATCCCGCTCTACAACCGCTACAAGACCGGGGCGACCGCCACGGATATGCAGCTCTTGCAGACGAAGTTGTCGGTGTACCGGTGCCCCTCCGACACGGGGCCCGACCTGGCGAACGACCTGAATTTCGGCAACGCCAACTACTTT
>JBBQCQ010000181.1:0-7068 GCA_038318835.1 Gemmatales bacterium
GCAGCCTGCACTACCACTTCGGCGACGAACCGGGAAAGGTCGTGGCGAACGCCCTGTTCGCGGATGGTGCGGCCGCGGTCGTCGGCACGGCCGGCGATGGCCCATGGCGGGTGGCGGCGACCGGGTCGTGCCTGATCCCGGAGACAGCCGACGCCATGACCTGGACCATCGGCGACCACGGCTTTGAGATGACGCTTTCGAAGCAGGTGCCGAAGCGAATCGCGGCTAGCCTTGCCCCGTGGATGACTGCGTGGCTAGCAGAAAACAGCCAAACCGTCGCGGCGATCCCCACCTGGGCCGTGCACCCCGGCGGGCCGAAGATCATCGACGCGGTCGAGTCGGCACTCGGTTTGCACTCTGGGGCTACATCGGCTTCTCATCAAGTTTTCGCGGATTTTGGCAATATGTCGTCCCCGACATTGCTGTTTATCGTGCAAAAACTGATGCGATCGCGAGCAGACCAACCCTGCGTGATGCTTGGCTTCGGCCCCGGATTAGTTGCAGAAGCTGTACTTCTTGCCTAATGAAAATATTTCTACCTCGCAAAACCTGGGAGGACTCGCCCGAGCCGATTCGATCAAGCCAATCACAAAATATTCACAATTTGCTTGACGATTGGTTCGATGAATAACTAGAGTCTAGACAGATTGTCCTGCGAACGAGATGAAGGTGACGTGCCTCTCCGGCATGATGACTCGCAAGAATCACCCGAACCTCGACGCGGAATGGTCTCTTCTCTCAAATTGTTCTCCCCTTGATATTCACTCAATTGAGTGAAGTGGTGTTTCATCTGGCCTCTGTTCGTTATTCCACCGTGAATCGGTCGGGTGTTGGGGCACATGGTGCTCAACCTCCCCCCGAATCACACAAACGAGGTTTTTTCATGGTTCGCTTTTCGTCTCTGCCTGGCAAGTCGTCGCGTCGCGGGTTCACGCTCATCGAGCTGCTCGTCGTGATCGCCATCATCGCCATTCTGATCGGCCTGCTGTTGCCGGCCGTGCAAAAGGTCCGCGAAGCCGCCGCCCGGATGGCCTGTACGAACAACCTGAAGCAAATCGGTCTGGCGGCCCACAACTACGCCTCGACTGTCGGTTATTTCCCGCCGGGGATCAACAACGCCCACGTGAATGCGTTCCCTGCCCCGACGGCAGCCTACGACGCGAGCTCGCACTCTTACGGGATCGGCTGCAACGGGGCGCTCACCTTCCTGCTGCCCTACCTCGAACAGGCCGCCATCCACAGCCAGTTCCAGCCGGGCATCTTCGGCTACCCTGCGACCGGGATCTGGGCCTTCGGCAACGGCCCGGCCATCAACAAAATCAAGAACCTGACCTGCCCCTCGGACACACTCGACTCAGCCGATGGCCCGCTTATTCTGGCGTGGATGCAATACACGTCGGGCGGGGTGACTCGGTATCAGTTTGCCGCTACCACTCCGTTCGGCCGGACGAACTACATGGCCAACGCCGGGTATCTGGCTAACACGCCTAACAACACCACCTACATCGGGCCATTCGCGATCAACACGCGGACCCGGCTCACCGACATCACCGACGGTACGAGCAATACGCTGGCATTCGGGGAGACGTTGGGCGGGAGCAAGACGGTCCGCTCATATTGCCCAACCTGGAGTGGCGGCAACTTGCTTGCCACCGGCTGGGGCCTCAGCGACAACCCGACGTGGCCGATGTACAGCAGCCAACACACGGGCGTCGTCAACTTTACCCTCTGCGACGGCTCGGTCCGTACGATTTCGACCCGAACGGACTTCAACACGTACACCTACGCCGGTGGTATCTCCGACGGGGCCGTGGTTTCGCTCAACTGATTTTCCCTGCCATGGCTCAACCAATCACCGCGAACCACTCGCGGTGATTTTTTCTAGTTTCACTCAAACCCAATCTACCCTCTAACCACGGTTTCCAACTCCATGAAACGCGTCCGTATCGTTACGACGATCTGCCTTCTCACACTCGTGCTCACTGGCTGTGGGGGTTCGTCCTCCAAGAGCAGTACCCCGGCCGTAACGGGCCCGCAGGGGACGAAGCCGCCGTCCACCGACGCGCAAAAGGAAGTCGCGCCGGCTCCGCTGCCGCCGCCGCCGCCACCCCGATAACGATTGCGACCCAATGGGTTGAAACAAAAGACCCCGGCCAGGTTGGCCGGGGTCTTTTCGTGTGGGAAGTGAATCGTTACTCTGGGGCGGAAAGAGTAGTCGGCGTCATGAACCGTGGCTTCACGAACTTCCAGTAGATGATCCTGCCGCCGACGGCCACGGACGCGACCAGAATCAGCTACACGTGATTCGGTGCGTGAGGTATGGCTCGGCGGAAGGCATCAACTCTTCTTCTGCCACGGCTTGAGGTCGCTTTTTTGAGGACGCGGAGGACGGTGTCCTCGGACACCGATACGACGACGTGGAGTTCGACGAGCTTGTTCGCCAGCATGCGGGCCGTCCAGACCGTGCGACCCCTCGGCACCGGCGAGCAGGCCAACCCGATGAGTACCGCCTCGGCCTTGCCGTCGAGCACCGCCGGCCCGCCCGATCGGGGCTTCTCGGCCAGGGCGGCCTCCAGCCCGTCGGCCGCGAACCGCTGGCGGACATTCGCCGCCGTCTGGGCCGAGATGCCCAACTCGTCGGCGATGTAGGCGTCCGTGTCCCCGGCGTCGGCCCGGAGCAGCACCTGCACCCGGTTCCGCTGCCGCAACGTGAGCGGCCCCGCGAACCGGGCCTCCAAGTCCCCCGGCTGGGCTGCCGTCAAACGCACCAAGTACTTCTTCCCGATGCCCCACCCCCTTTGGGGGACATGATAGAAAAAACGCCGAAGAACTCGTGCGGTGAAGCGATAGTTATGGCGAAGTCGCCGGGTAGGCAGCGGCGGGGCAGACCGCCCAATGAAACTACGCGGCGACCGACTTGAGGATGTCGGCCGCCTCTTTAACTTCGACCACCAACTTGCATCCCAACTTGCCCAGGACCAGTCAGAGCGAATCTTCAAGACCGGCCCACTTGTCCTGCGTCGGAAGGTTGCAGTAAACGTAATAGTCTTTCACGCGGTCGCGGTCGGGTATCCGCAAGTCGGCCTGTCCTTCCAAGACATCTCGCACCTTGTTCGATTGCGCATCGACCTTTTCCAGCGCCAACGCGTCTTTCCTGACCACGTGCAGGTCGAAGCAATCCATCGAGATATTCATATCCGAATTCACGAAAAAAATCGACCCGCTGTTTAACCCCAAAGCCGGTGCGAGTCAATGACTGTGATCGTTTACGATCATTTTTCCCTTCCTGTCGATCAAGGTTGCATAGCTAAGTGTCGGTCACGACCAAATTATACAACAGTTCGGAATCGGCGATCTCGGTGAGCCACCTTTTATCGGCTGAAACGCGAAGCCGTTTGCCGATCCATCGCCGGCCGACCACAACCCTGCCTCTGAAATTGAGAAATCGCGTTTCGAGGACGGGGAGTTTTCTTTGTGCGGTAATCCAATGGGCGACGTACTCGTTGGCGGTGCCGTTGCTCAATTTGGCCTGAGCGAGCCATCCCGTCGCGACGCCGTATCGACGTACCGTGGGCGGCGGCGGCGGCCGTCCAGCTGAGCCTGATGGCCAGTGCGCGGCGGCCCGTGGGCCTACCTGCGCAGACGCCTTCGGCGTCGAAAACCGAGAGCGGCGGCCTATTCCTTCATTCCCGCGATCCACTCCTTCAGCATCGCCATGCCGCGTTCGTCCACGCAGTTGCTCGACAGCGGCGGCATCTGGCCGGGCCCGCGGAGGGCGGCTCGCTTCAGTAGCACGGAGCGTTCAGGGTGGCCGGGGGCGATCAGCTTCGCGTCGGGGATTTCAAACGTGTGGTGCAATGGCTTCACGGCGAGGATGCGCATCTTGTCGAGGGCGGTCGTGAATTCCAACTCCATCGCCGCGTTGCCGCCGCCGGCTTCGACGTGGCACGACGCGCAGTTCGTGTGCAGCCACGACTTCGCACGGGCGCTCAGGTCTTGCTTCGGGTCGTAGGGGTCCACGAGCTTGCGGAACTGATCGGGCGACTGATGCAACAGGCCGGACGCCTTCGCTGGCCGCTGGTTCGGCTGCTGGCCGTGGACGGCCGCGTAGGTGTCGAGTTCCTTGCCATTCAAGCCCTTCGCCTCGCCCCACGTTCGCGGCACGCTTCGCATCTCGCTGAGGCCGTCGTACTTCAACAGGCCGAGGTGCTCCCACTCGCGGAGCTGGTTGCTCGTGCAGGTGCCGTAGTCGTGCGGCTTGTTCATCTGCACCTCGCACAGGCCGAGGACGAAGTTCGCCGCCCGACTGTGGCAGACCATGCACTCGGACCGACTCGGGTAGTGCCACACTTGCTTCTTCCCGCCGGCCGTGACGAATTCCTTGTCGAGGCCGCCGCTGCCGACGAGTTCCGCGTCGGTGCCTGCGTCGTTCCACAGATACGAATAGCCGGCCCACTCGCCGGCCTGTTTGGTGAAGAATCGCGTCTCGATCCACTTCCGATTCCCCGGTTCGCGTTCGATCGCGAAGCTCTTGACGATCACCGTGCGGTCCGGGAAGTTCCAGCCGTTCTTGCGGGTGAAATCGACCGGCTCCGCCGACGGAATCGCGACGAACCGCTGCTTGTGCAGGCCGTCCGACCAGAACGGCGCATTCACGGAATACGGAATCACGCCCAGCTTCATGGTGTGCGTGGCCACGTCAACGAACAGGCCGCTCTCGCTGAGCTTGCGGGGGAAGTTCGAGGGCAGGGCGTCGGTGTTCGGCACGAGCGTGTAGAAGCCGCCTTCGCCCTTGCCGCGGTGGTCGCAGATGAGCAGTTCGCCGCGCGTGTTCACGCCGAAGGCGGTGATCTGCAATCGCGGCGTGGCCAGTTCCTTGTGCATCGTCGGCTTCGTGCCGTCGTGCTTCATGCCCCAGATGCGGCCGGTCGAGTAGTCGCCGTAGAGGTAGACGCCGTTCAGGTCGGGTAGCTGCTTCCCGTAGTAGACGATGCCTCCGGTGAGAGAGCGGAACTCGGCGTGGCCGTGTTCGATGGCCGGCTTCGTCAGCGGCGTGCCGTTCGTCTTGCGGTCGCGGTAGAAGTCGTGGCTGCCCTCGGTCACGCTCCACCCGTAGTTGTCCCGCGGGCGGACGAGGTAGGCCGTCTCCCACAGGTCCTGGCCGTTGTTGCCGACCCAGATGTCGCCGGTCTTCGCGTCGCACGCGACCCGCCACGGGTTGCGCATGCCCGTCGCCCACGTCTCGGGGGCGAACCGCTTCTCGGCCACGAAGGGGTTATCCTTCGGGATCGCGTAAGCTTTGCCGTTCGCCTCGTGGTCCACGTCGATTCGCAGCACCTTCGACAAGAGCGTGTCGGTACTTTGCCCCGTCACGTCGCGGTCGGAGTCGGAGGTGCCGTCGCCGCTGGTGACGTACATCATGCCATCGTTGCCGAAGCACACGGCCACGCCGTTATGCCCGTCGGATTCCCACTCGATGATCGTCTTCGCGCTCTTCGCATCGAGGGTGTACGGCGTCTTCGGCGTCATCGTGTACCGCGTGATCCGGCAGAACTTGTTCTTCTTCACCCCCTTGCCGGGGCCGTTCCAGCCGAGGTAGACGTAGCCGTTCTCGGCGAACTTCGGATGGAAGCAAAAGTCGGTCGCGATGCTCTCCTTCGGCGTGTCGAGCAACTTCACCGCGTCGGCCGTCTTCACGGCCGGGTCGTCGAGTACCCGCCACAGGTGCGTGCCGGCATACGGGCCGTCCTCGCCGATGTATATCAACTGATCGCTACCGGGGATCGGCTTCACCATGATCGGGAAGCCGGGCGCGAAGTTCGGGTACAGCCGCACCGCCTTGTACGGCAGCGGCGGGTCCGGCGAACCGACGACGGTGGAACTCGCGACGGGGATGTGCTTCGCCAGGCCATAGGGCTTGGCCGTGGTCGCGTCCGGGCCAACGAAGACGAGGGGCGAATAGTCGTCGGTCTGGTGGAAGAACGCCGGCAGCTTCTTCTCCTGGATCGCCGCCGTGGTGCTGAGGTCGGGTTCCTTCCAGTCCTTGTGGTAGTCGCACCGGCAGAGGGCGAATGTCCACTCCTCGCTGGGCGTCGGTCGGCCGCCGGCCCGCAGGAAGTCGCCCCACGGGATGCGGCCCTCGACACTCCAGCCCGTGTCGGTGTCGTTGCGCTGGTTCAGCGTGCCGCGGAGCTTCACCTTCGATTCCAGGTGGAAGTCGCCGGCCTTGATCTGCTTGCCGAGCGAATCGAAGTCCCACTTCGGGAAGAACGCATCGAGCGTGACGTTGGCCGCACTCACCTCGAACTCGAAGTATCCGGCGTGAGCCTTCGACGGCCGTAGGAACAGCTCGAAAACATCGTTCTTCCAGGTGTCGCCGTCGTGCTCGGTGACATCCGCGAAGAGGTCCGCATCGTCCATCTCGGCGAAGAAGTACAGGTAGTCGCGGTCCCACAAGAGCTTCGCGCGGGTCGCTTCCTTCGCGGCCCGATTGCCGAGCCACGGCAGGCGGAAGGCGTCAATCGTCTGCGCGTGCGTCCACGCGTCCTCGGTGGCGTCGCCGTCGAGCGTGATTGGCGTATCGGCCCACCGGCACTCGTACTTCGCCGGGCGGTCGTCCTTCGCCCGCGACGGCAGCAGGAACGCAAGGCCAAGAATGACGACGGGGACCAAGAGCAGTGCACGCATGGGCCGATCCGAGAAGGGCAAGAGGTGAGGCTTTTATATGGCCGCCGGCTTGCCGGCGGGTTTAGCGACCGACGACCGCCGGCAAGCCGGCGGCTATATCGGATCGCTCACCGGTGACTCCTCCGTAATCTTCATGAACACGTCTTCCAGGGTGCCGTCGGAGTTCGCCTTCTTCCGCAGGCCGGCCACCGTGTCGCACGCGATCAGCCGGCCGTTGTGGATGACGCCAACGCGGTCGGCCAACTCCTGCGCGATGTCCAGCGTGTGCGTGGACAGAAACACCGTTGTGCCGCCCTTCGTCAGTTGCCGCAATAGCACCTTCAGTTCGCGAATGCTCTTCGGGTCCAGCCCCACTGTCGGCTCGTCGGCGATCAGTAGCTT
>JBBQCQ010000182.1:0-7065 GCA_038318835.1 Gemmatales bacterium
GTGAAAAGGGAACCGTTACTTCCTCGTGGAAAACGACGATTCTATTACCTCCATAGACGAGGATGGAACCGACTTCGTTGCACCATTCGTCGAAAAACAACTTGATTTGTAGGCGATTTCACGTTTCTCGACGGACACTAGTTACGAATCGATCTGCACGACCCGCGAATTTCTGGATCGTCATGCGGTGAGGCCGAGGTGGCGTTAGGCCTTCGCGATCCAAGCCGGCCGCGAACTCCGCGTCATCGCGAGTTCCCACCGCACCAGCGACGCCGACTCCCTCCGCATCTGCCGCGAAATCGCCCGCACGATCGAGCAGCAACTCGACTACCCCGGCGAGATCAAGGTGACTGTCATCCGCGAGACGCGGAGCGTCGACGTGGCACGGTAGCGAAGAACTTCGGAGGACGGCGACCACGAACGAGCCGTAATAACGGTCGCGCGGCGTGAGGGACTTGCCGACGCTGATTAGCAGGCCGCGATGTTGTGGGAATCGGGCATCGCCGCGAGTCTTGAAGAAGCCGCCGAGAATAGGGCATCCCTACCGTACCCGACTGCCGCGTAACCCGTTAGCCGACCCAGTAGGACAGCCGTAACGGACGGCGAAAAGTTTGGCAATGACGCTCAAACTTTGCGGAATGGCGTTTTCGTGACTGCGGGAGACTTCGACGGGGACGGCAAGTCGGATTTGGCATTCGGCGGCGGTCCGGGCGGCGGGCCGCGGGTGCTCGTGCTGTCCGGCAGTCTGCTGTCCGGCGGACGGGTCGAGGAGGCAAGAGCCTCCTCACTGGCGAATTTCTTTGCATCCAATAGTGCGGCCCGAGGTGGGGTGAGACTCGCGGCTAAAGATGCCAATGGCGACGGCGTCGCCGATCTGATCGTCGGAAGTGGTGAAGGCGAAGTGGCGCGTGTGAGCGTCTTCACGAGTTCGGCGCTGAAATCATCTCACGCTTCACCTGCGTCGGATGACATTTCTGAGTTCGCCAACGGCCAGTCAATACCTCTCGGTGTGTTTGTGGGATAACAGGTACTTGGCTAGACGCGCCTGTTTCCGCCCAACCGCTTGGTTGATGATAGGTGGCTTTGCACACCAAATCGGTTTTAGGGTATTTGGATCGCCGTAACTCCTTAAATTGCGGCCCGCAAACTCGCCGCAGATAACCCCGTTGCGATTCGGTGCGCAAAGCTGGTGGCGGGCGAGACGAAGGAACCCCCCTTCGACGCCAGTGACTCCCGCAGCCAATCGCGATCGGATGCCTTATCCGCCGCGGAGCGGCGGCTCAATCGTGACATTGTCGATCAGCCGCGTCGTGCCCAGGAACACGGCCACCGCGGCCAACGCCGGGCGGTCGCTCGTGGCGAGCGGTTGCAGCGTCGCGTCGTCCACGATGCTCGCGTAGTCTACCCTCGCACCGGGGATCGCGGACAGCTTCGCGTGCAACGCTGCTTCGAGCTTCGCCACGTCACGCTCGTCACTCGCGGCGGTTTCTTGCAAGGCTCGGTAAATCTGTGGGGCCACGGCACGTTCGGCCGGGGAGAGGTAGCGGTTGCGGGAACTCATCGCCAGGCCGTCGGGTTCGCGGACCGTGGGGGCGATCGTCACGTTCACCGGCACGTTGAGGTCCTGCACCATGTGGACGATGATGCGGGCTTGCTGGGCGTCCTTTGCGCCGAAGACGGCCGCATCGGGCTGTACGATGCTGAACAGCTTCAGCACCACCGTGCAGACACCACGGAAGTGGCCGGGCCGACGCGGGCCGCACAGGTGATCGCCGAGTTTGTCGATACCCACGTAGGCGAAGGCCTGCGGGTACATCTCGTCAACACTCGGCGAGAACACCAGGTCGCACCCGACCGCGGCCAGCAGATTCACGTCGGCGTCCAGCGTGCGCGGGTACTTGGCGAAGTCCTCCTTCGGGCCGAACTGCGTCGGGTTGACGAAGATCGTCGTCACCACGAGGTCGGACGACTGCTTCGCCACCCGCACGAGTTCGACATGCCCGGCGTGCAGTGCCCCCATCGTCGGCACGCAGCCGATCGTCTTCCCCGCCCGGCGGCCCTCGGCCACGGCCGAACGTATCTCGGCAATCGTCGTCACCACCCGCGGTATCATGCGTCGATCCCCTTCGCGTCGAGCACCATCCGCAGGTACGCCCGCGGTTCCGGCGTCGTCAAATTCAACTCCTTCGCCACCGCTTGCACCACAGCCGCGGCTTCGGTCGTTCGCGATTCGTCGGCCACGATCTCGATTTCCACAAACCGCCCGACGGTTCCCAGATGGTCAAAGCACAGGTGCAACTCGAACCCGTCGCGGTGCAAGGTGTACGTCTCCCGCTGCTTCGTCACCACGGCCGTCGGCGTGTAGCCGAGCGAGAGAATGAGCTTCTCGGCGTCGGCGAGCGTTGCCGCCCCGACCGCGAGCGGCACTTCGATCTCCGGCCGCGTCTTCACGCTCCCGCCGCGCTTCGGCCCCTTGTACGTGAGGATGCCGGCGTCGTTGACGACCCGCAGGCGGAAGACTTCGTCAGTCGTGCGGAAGTCGCGGTCCGGGGCGTTGTAGTAGTGATCCCGCTCGCGGCGCGATTCTAGAAATGTGCCGCCCCATGCTTGCAATTGCTGTTTGGCGTCGTCCCAGTCGTCTAGCCGAAACTTCAACTCGATTTCCAGCATGTTCCGCTCCGTGGGGAATGGTAGAGTATACCGCACGCCGAGTGAGGGAATCGGCGACCAGAAAATGAGGGCACGCCGTGCCGGAACTGCGAACCGTCTGCAAGGTGGGCGACATCGCCGACAACGATTGCACACTGCTCACCGTGAATAACAAGGACGTGGCGGTGTTCTTCCATCAGGGGCAGTACTACGCCATCGACGACATGTGCCCGCACGCGGCCGCGTCGCTGTCCAGCGGGCGCGTCGAGGATGGCATCGTCACTTGCCCGTGGCACGGCTGGCGGTTCCGCCTGAGCGATGGGGCGTGGGCCGACAACCCGCGGGTGAAGACCGGCTGCTATCCGGTGCATGTGACCGGCGACCTGGTGCAGATCGAAGTTCCCCCGCCGAAGGGCCAGCCATGACGACGTTCGCCCGGTGGAGTCTGCTCGCAACACTCGCCGCCGTGTGCGTTGGGCTGCCGGGTGCCGTGTCGCAGACGCCGACGAAACCGGCCGCACCGAAACTGGAGGCCGTGGCCGAGACGAAGTTGCTCATGGCCGGGCTGGCGAAGGCGAACTTCGACGGGCTGAACCGCACCTTCGCGGAGAAGCCGGCCGACGCCGAAAGTTGGGCTTTCGCTCGTGGGCAGGCTCTCCTCATCGCCGAAACAGGCAACCTGCTCATGATGCGGCCGCCGAAGACGCGGGCCGCTCAGGATACCTGGATGGCCAAGGCCGGCGACCTGCGGGAGGCCGGTGTGAAGCTGGCGAAGGCGGCCGCCGGGAAGGATTATGCCGCCGCACGGGCCGGCGTGGCGAATCTCGCGAACGCTTGCAACCGCTGCCACGAGGCGTTCCGGGTGGGCGAGCGGGTCGTGCCGTTGGAATAGTGCGGTCGCCCACCGCCGCGGGCCGAGTTATGGCACGAAGCGTGCAACTGACACTGGCCGACCGTCGGGATTCGCCTTACGTTGAATCGAGTTTGGGTCAAATCCCGACCCCCGCACCGTCGAATCACCGGGAAGCGATTCCCTTCATCCACCCCAGGTACTCGTTCCCATGTCTAGCCCGATCCCCCCGCCTGAACCGCAACCCGCTGTGGAAATGCTCCGGTCGTCCGAACCTCGGCAGATCAAGCTCATCAGCCACTCGCCCCTGTTTTACTGGTGGCCCGTGTGGGTCTTTGGGTTCCTCTTCGCGGGGCTGACGATGATCGAGAATCACCGCTTCGCGGTGGTGCCGGCGGATACCCGGATCAAACCGCTCTCCGACCCGCCCGATGGCAAGTACATCCTGACCATGAAGAAGGAGTCGCCCCTGCCAACCCCGCTGAGCGACGCCATCGCCGTCTCGAAAGGGGACGCCGTCGAGAGCGAGTCGGCGTTCCCCACGCACGTCTCGCAACGAGCCTGGATGGGCAGCCTGTACGTCATCATCCTGGTGATGACGATCAGCATCACGAACGTCCCGCTCCGCGGGCTGTGGTCGTTCCTGGCGATCATGGCCGTCGTTGTCATTTCGCTGCTCATCACGGTCTTCAACGGGTGGGACGACATCTACGAGCGGATGCGGGGCTTGAAGGTCTACATCAACATGGCCGGGTATCTGACCATCTCGACCATCGTGTTCATCATGTGGGCCACGGCCACCTTCATCATCGACCGCCGGGCGTACATCATGTTCACTCCGGGGCAGATCAAGGTCTGCGAACACATCGGCGCATCGGTGCGAACGTATGACGCGACTGGCGTGACTTTCGAGAAGCAGCGGGATGACCTGTTCCGCCACTACATTCTGGGCTTCGGCTCCGGCGACCTGATCGTGCGAACAGCCGGGGCGGAGAAGCACGAGATTCGGATGCAGAACGTCCTCGGCATCGGCTGGAAGCTCGAGCCGGTCGAGGAACTGCTCCGCGAAAAGATGACAACCCACTCGTCGTAACCGCGACCGCCATTCGTCCGGGCGGGTCGCGATTTCGTGGCCCGCCCCTTTCATGCGCCGCGGGCCAGTTTCATCCCGCACCACGCCCCGAAGAGGCCCGCCAGCACCGACCCGACCGCGTACCCCGCCGCCGCGAGTCCGCGGTTCTTTTCCAGTAGCAGGAGCGTCTCGACACTGAATGTGCTGAACGTGGTGAAGCCGCCACACAGGCCGACGCCGAGCAGATGGTACCACGCCGGCCGGTGCCCATACGCCACCGCGACGAGGCCAAGCACGAACGAGCCGACGACGTTGATGCCGAACGTGTGCCACGGGAAGTGATCCGTCCAGCCGCGGTCCTTGAACCCGACGCCGAGCCAGTACCGGGCGTTCGCCCCCAGCCCGCCGCCGACCATCACGATCAGGAATGTCTGCATCACGCGGCCTGCCTCGCCGGAACTTTCTTGGCGGTCGGTTGCGACTTCCACCGGCGGTGCAGCCAGAAATACTGTTCCGGCGAGCGGCGGATCAGCCGAGCAATCGCGTCGTGATACCGCTGCGTGATCGCCCGCACCGCGTCCGGTCGGCCGGCATACTCGGCCGGGTCGATGGCTTCTTCCGTGATGATCTCGTAAGGCCCGATCTGCCCGCGGTTGAGCGAGGTCCGCCGGACGACGCCGACCACGACCATCGGGGCATCGAACTCGATGGCCATGAGCGCCACCGCCTTGTGCGCACTCGCCGGCCGGCCGAAGAAGTTCACGAACACGCCCTTCGGCCCCGCGTCCTGATCGCCGAGCGTGGCCACCTTGCCGCCGGCCCGCAGCACCCCTTCGAGCCGGTCGAAGTCGTCCTTCTTGGCGATGACCGTCTGCCCGGTCCCCTGCCGAAACCGCTTCAGGAAGTCTTCGAGGTATGGGTTGTCCAGCACGCGGGCGATGGCATAGGTGCGGAACCCGAGCGCCCCCAGGTAGTACCCGGCCAACTCCCAGTTGCCGAGGTGGGCCGTCACGATCAGCATCGGCCGATCCTTCAACAGTCCGCTCACGACTGGGTAACTGTTGACCATGTCGGTCGAGGTGCGCCAGTTCTCGCGCCGCAGTTTCCGCGGCAGCAGGATAATCTCGAACAGCAGCGTGCAGAAGTGCCGATAGCACCCGCGGACGAGTCGATCGACTTCGGCCTCCGACTTCTCGGGGAAGGCGAACCGCAGGTTCTCGGCCGCGACGTGGCGGTGCCGTTTGTCCACGCGATAGACGATCCTCGCCAGCAGGTCGGCGAACGCCAGCCCCCACCGCACCGGCAGTGCCTGCACGATGCCGAACAGCACCCGCACCGCGAGGTACACCAAGTAATCGATCTGGGGCTTGTGCCGCTTCGGGGTGGCCATCGCGCAGACTCCGTTCCGGGACGGTTGGGATGATAGCCGCAAGCCGCCGGCCGTGTCACGGGCAATCGCCGGCGGGAGCGGATACCCTGGAGGCAGGAGGACTTCGCCATGCCGCTACGCGATCACTTTCATTCGCCACTCGCCGACCGTCGCTCTTGGGAAGAACTTCACGGGGCCTGGCCGGGAACCATTGCGTACCGGCTGAATGCCGTCCTTCCCCCGGAATACTATGCCGGCGTTCGCGTGCATGTCGGTGCGGCTGAAATCGAGGTGGCGACCTTTGAGGATGACGCGGGTCAAGCCTCTCAAGCCGATATCAGCGACGGACTGGCCCCAGTTTGCTAACCGACCCTGCCGACACTTCTGCTGGAAACGCAAGTGCCGTCTCCGCCGGAATACGAAGTACGCATCCATGATTACCGGCACGCCCGGCAACTGGTCGCGGCGGTCGAAATCGTCAGCCCTGGTAACAAGGATCGGCCGGACACCCGCGACGCATTCGTGTCGAAGTGCCCCGCCCTGTTGCAGCAGGACGTGTGCGGGACGATCGTGGATGCAGTCATGGGTCGATCGGCGAATCTGTACATGGACTTGGCCGAGCGTCTCGGGGCGGCCCCCAGGGTTCACGCACGATAACGGATGACGGTGTCGGCTTTTGCGCTACACTGTTGGGAAGTACCGGAGGCTTCCCCTGTCCCTGCCGATCGCGTCCGTCTTTGAATCCCTTGACGATGCCCGCGATGATCGCAACCGAAAACATCGCCTCACCGACATCCTCAGCCTCGCCGTTTGCGCCGTCCTCGGCGAGGGCAACACCTGGGATGCCATCGCCGACTCTGGTGCCCATCGCCATCGACGGTAAGTCGGTCCGGCTGTCGCCGAAAGCCACAGCCACGGGGTGCCTGCACCTCGTGAGTGGGTGGGCGACCGAACAGCGGATCACGCTGGGTCAAGTGAGCGTGCCGGACGGCAGCAACGAGATCGCAACGATCCCGGAATTGCTCCACGTGCTCGACCTCGCCCGGGCGATCGTGACGATCGACGCGGCCGGCTGCCAACACGCGATTGCCGGGCAAACTCGCCAGCAGGGGGGCGAGCACCTGC
>JBBQCQ010000183.1:0-7061 GCA_038318835.1 Gemmatales bacterium
CGACGAGATGACCCGCATCATCTGGCAGAAGATCCGCGAGAAGCTGATTCTGCCGTACCTCGACATCGACCTGAAATACTTCGATCTCGGCATCGAACACCGCGACGCCACCGACGACAAGGTCACGTTCGACTCGGCCGAGGCGACCAAAAAGTACGGCGTCGCCGTCAAGTGCGCCACGATCACGCCCGACGAGGCGCGGGTGGAGGAGTTCGGCCTCAAGCGGATGTACCCGTCCCCGAACGGCACCATCCGCAACATCCTCGACGGCACCATCTTCCGCGAGCCGATCGTGTGCAAGAACGTCCCGCGGCTCGTCGGCCACTGGGACAAGCCCGTCGTCGTCGCCCGCCACGGGTTCGGCGACCAGTACAAGGCCAGCGAAATCCTGTTCCCCGGCCCGGGCACCGTGAAGCTCACGTACACCCCGGCCGACGGCGGGCCGACCATCGAGAAGGAAGTCTTCAAGGCTCCGAGCGCCGGCGTCACGCTGGCGATGTACAACCTCGACGCTTCCATCAAGGGCTTCGCCCGCGCGTGCTTCAACTACGGCCTCGGCCGCGATTACGCGGTGTACCTGTCCACGAAGAACACGATCCTGAAGGTGTACGACGGGCGGTTCAAGAACCTCTTTCAGGAGGTGTTCGACGCCGAGTTCAAGGACAAGTTCGAGGCCAAGAAACTGACCTACGAGCACCGGCTCATCGACGACATGGTCGCCGCGAACATGAAGTGGAGCGGCGGCTACCTGTGGGCGTGCAAGAACTACGACGGCGACGTGCAGTCCGACACCGTCGCGCAGGGCTACGGCTCACTCGGCCTGATGACAAGCGTGCTGACGACGCCGGACGGCAAGACGGTGGAAGCGGAGGCCGCCCACGGCACCGTCACGCGGCACTACCGCGAGCACCAGAAGGGGAAGAAGACGAGTACGAACCCGATCGCGTCGATCTACGCCTGGACCCGCGGCCTGATCTACCGCGGCAAGATGGACGGTACGCCGGAGTTGGTGACGTTCGCGGAGACGGTCGAGAAGGTGTGCGTGGATATGGTCGAGAGCGGCAAGATGACGAAGGACCTGGCCATCCTCATCGGCGACAAGACGCCGTACCTGACGACGGAAGAGTACCTCGACGCGGTGGACGCGGAGCTGAAGTCGCGGATGGGGTGAGACAAGCCCGCAGCGCGAGCAAGGGAGGCAGTATCGCCCTTGCTCGCGCTGCGGGCTTGTGTGTTGTCAAATAAAGTACATGCTCGCTTCGGCTTCCGTGTGGGCGGGCGTTTTGCTTCCCTTCACCCGGAGTTTCGGCTTCTCCAGCACCACCGTCGTGTCGGCCGGCACGCTCTCGGTGATCCAGGTGTTCGAGCCGATCACGGCCCGTTCCCCGATCGTTGTCAGGCCGCCCAGGATCGTCGCGTTCGCATAGACGACCACGTTGTCCTTCAGCGTTGGGTGACGCTTATACGAGCCGTGGACGAGGTCGCCTTCGCCGGTTCGCTCGAAGCTGAGCGCGCCGAGCGTGACGCCCTGGTAGAGCTTCACGCACTCGCCGATCTCGCACGTCTCCCCGATGACGACGCCGGTGCCGTGATCGATGAAGAAGCCGGGGCCGATCGTCGCGCCGGGGTGAATGTCGATGCCCGTCTTCGCGTGGGCGTGCTCGGTCATCATCCGCGGGATGTACGGCACCCCCAACTCGTGCAGTTGGTGGGCCACCCGGTAGATCGTGATGGCTTCGAGGCCGGGGTAGCAGAAGATGATCTCGTGATGGCTCTTGGCCGCCGGGTCGCCGCGGAAGGCCGCCTCCACGTCTTGCTCCAGCGTCAGCCGCACGTCGGACAGTCGCCGCAGCAGTTCGATCGCCTTCTTCTGGGCCAGGGCGTGGAAGTCGGTGTGCGGCGACTCGGCTTGCAAGTCGTGGCGCAACGCACGGGCGACCTGTTCGGTCAGCCGGTCGTGCAGCGAATCGACGAGGCTGCCGACGTAATAGGTAATGTTGCCGATGTGCAGGTTCTGCCGTTTGCCGTAGCCGGGGTAGAGGATTTCTTGCAGGTCCGCGATGATCTCGGCGACCGCCTCGCGGCTAGGCAGCGGCTCGTGGCCGAGGTGGTTCAGGCGACTGCACGCGGTGTACGTGTCCACCAACTGTTCGGTGACAGTTTGAAGTTCCGTTTCCTTCACGTGCAGGTCGGTGGCCATCGGTCGTGGGTCCGTGGGGTGTCCGGTACTCATCAGGCATCGTAGGCCGGAAGGGCTTCGAGGACAACGAAGCCCTCTATTCCCTTCGGTCGCTCGATCCGGAAAGTCGAGTCAATCGCCCGCACTTTCGCGCGGCCGGTCGAGTGTTCGCGGATTCAGCACGAACTGCAAACGCCTGAGGCAGCAGGCCGGGAAATTTGAGGGTGACCGTTCGCCGTCCGCAGAAAGTTGGCACATCGAATTGGCTTGAAAATCCAGCGATTGAATGCAATTCGCGAAAAATTTCGTCCCACACGCAGGGGATTGGCCTGAGGGGTGCAATAGATTGTTTCGCACGAGTCAAATCGAGCGGGTGGTGAACGGAGGGGAGAGGCCGTTCGTCATCTAACTTGACACGACTTTCGCACTAATTGACCGGGTTTCGTGAACGGAGGGGAGAGGCCGTTCACGAACCCGGTCGATTCGATTTTTGCAACAACCTACGAAACATCTTCAAGGCCCGGCGATTGCTCGCCGGGCCTTGTTTCGTTTCTGCCGCGTGAGTTTCAGCGTGTGAGTTTCGCTCGCCGTACAATGACGGTCCACCCGTTCCCCCCTGTGGACCGACCCATGCGTTTCCCCCCTCTGTTCGCGTTACTTGTAGTTGCCGCAACCGCGTCGCCCGCTGCTGCCGTCAGCGTGGACACCTCCGCCGCGCTCGTGGCCGCCGTCCGGGATGGGGCCGAGGGGGCGACCATCGACGTGGCCACCGGCACCTACGAACTCGCCGCCCCACTGGAACTGAAAGCCCGGATGACACTCAAGGGGGCCGGGGCCGGCAAAACGATCCTGAAGCCGGCCGCCGCGTGGAAGCCGTCCACGAAGACGCTGCCCGATCCGGAGATGAAGCTCGAAGGGCTGGACACCGACGCCTACCTGATCCGCCTGAAGCGGGACACCGCCGGCATCACCGTCTCGCACCTGACTCTGCACGCACCGTCGCTGCACGGGGCGATCTTCGGCTGGTTCAATACCGACCTGCACCTGCACGATCTGCACATCCAGGAGACGCGGTGGTGCGGCCTGCGGACCTTCGGCATGAAGGGGGCGAAAATCCACGACTGCGAGTTCATCAATGCCGGCGGGCGGTGGGAGCGGGGCGAACCCGGCGTGAAGGGCGGCATCACCGGCGGCGCGATCTTCGCCATCTGGATGGCCGACTGCGAAATCTCCCACAACCGCTTCACCCGCACTCGTACGGGCAAGGCCGAGGAGTTCTACGGCATCAAGGTACGACAGGGGAAGCGGTGCCGCGTCCACCACAACACCATCGAAGTGAACTTCTCGCTAGAGTTCCCGTTCGAGAACGACGAGGATGTGGAGATCGACCACAACGTCCTGCACGGCACTGTCTCGATCCCGAAGCACGCTGGCGGGCCGGTGCCCAAGAGCGGCCAAACGTACCACATCCACCACAACTGGTTCCAGGACAGCTACGCCATCGAGTTCGTCCGCAACGGCGTTGAGATCGACCACAACCGGTTCGACTTCGACGTGGCGAAGGATCACGGCAACCTCATCTCCGCGTTCGGGAACGCCCCGGCGAAGGGGCCGGCGAAGTTCCACAACAACCTCGTCAGCAACCCCGGCCGCGGCGTGATCTGGATGAACGAGCCGTTCGACCACCTGGAAGTCCGCAACAACCACATCATCGCCCGCACCACGGCCACCCCGCGGTTGGACGGCCTGTTCGGGTTCAACGCGAAGTGCGACTTCAAAACCATCACCATCAAGGACAACGTGATCGAGTGCGAGGGGACGGCCCGGCCACTGTTGCGAGCGAAGGAGAGCTACGCGGCGACGGTGGAAAACAACACGCTCACGAATGTGGCCGACGCGGGGAAGTTGGCCAACCCGAAGGCCGACCGCCCGATCGGGCTGGAGAAGCCGCTGGCGTTCGCGTGCGGCGTCCACGACGAAATCACGGTCGCCGGCTGGAAGGCCACGTCGACGCCGAAGTGACGACGGCCGGACGGCCGTGGGCACTCTCGCACCCTGTCACTTCTTCGCCTTCGCCAACCGCGGGTCGTCGAGATCGAGCCGGTACAAAATCTGGTTGTAGTTGTGCCGTGGTGTGACGGGTGGACTCTTCGCGAACTCGGCCGTGTAGGTGCCCTCGAACAAGAGCATCGGCGAACCCTTCGGGGAGAACTCCACATGCAGCCGCGGGTTGTAGAAGGTGTAGTTCTCGTGCGTCAGCACCTTCACGGCCGTGCCCCACGGGCCGAGCGGCGAGTCAGCTTCCGCGTACCAGATTTCGCCGAAGGCCGACGTGCCGAACTTCTGCGCGAAGATCGCCACCCACCGCCCGCGCCACGGGTGAAAGGCGATGCCTCCGGTGTGCGGCACGACTGCCTTGCCGTCAGCGTCTTTCAGTTCGGCCGGCGGCTTCAGCGGTTCCCACTGCGTCGGGTCTTGCCACGCCTCGAAGGTGGCCGGGCACTTCAGATGCGGGAACGGCGTGCCGGAGAGTCGCCACGCCTTGCCGGCCGCGTCGGTCCACGGCGTCGCGTTGCCATCGGGCATCTTCGGCGGCTTACCGCCGTCGGCCTTCGACCACACCACTTTGCTTTTGTCGAACGCGGCCGTCGGTTCATTCCACACGCACAGCCCGGCCTCGTACACGTCGAGGTGGTTCTCGATCTTCGTGTACGCCCCGACCAGTTTGGTTTCGCCCCTCGCGTCCGGGATGGTTGTCACGCCGAAGACCCAGGTCGGCCCCTTGCCCGGCATCTTGGCCACACCGCGAACCTTGCCGGTGGTCAGGGTGAAGTAGTCGAACTTCGGCCGCAGCGGTGGCTCGAACTTCTCGAACGGCTGAATCGGCGTGGTCGCGCCGAGCATGTCGAAGAGGCCGAGCGGATAGCCGGGCAGCGTGGTGTCGCCCCAGAACCAGAACAGCCGATCGCCGAGAACGGCCGTCTGCACCGAGTCGCAGCCGACGATGGGCGAGTCGATCCACTCCTTCTCATCGCCGCACTTCTGCGATTCCGCGAACAGACCGCCGCCGGTCAGTCGGCCGATACGCTTCGCGATGTTCGTGCGGGTGACTTCGACCGTCCGCGTCTTTCCCGATGTCGGCGTGAGCCGGACGCCACGGTAGCCGAAGCCGTCCTTAGGCACCTCGTAGCCGTGGCCGATGACGGTGAACCACGACTCGCGGCCGAACAGGTCGGGGGCGTCGAGCGCGATAACGCCGGCGTTATCGGAGACGAACCGCTGCTCGCCGGTGGTGCGCAGTTCCACGAGCGGCACGGGCCACTGGTTCTCCTTGTCGAGAACCGTCACGCGGCACGGTTCGGCGGCGGTGAGGGTAACAGAGAGCAAAAGAAGGGTGAGAAGAGTTTGCATGAAGTGATGGATACGAAGAAAGCCCAGCGACGGCTGTCGCTGGGCCTTCGGGTGTTTGCCCCGCCGGGGGCCGGTAGAGTGGGGGTGCCCTGAGCCGCACCCTCTGGCGCTTATGGCTGCTTCTTCCGACCTGACCAGGTTCACGCCTTCAAGTCGGTCAGGCCCCCACCCCATCGGAACCCGCACGGGGTTGTTTCGTTACTTCTTCGTCTGACCGCGGGCGAAGATGCTCGCCACGAAGTTCAGCACGTCGGTAGCACTCGATTCGTTATAGCCGTAGTTGCGAATCAGGCGAGACTTCACCACGTCGATTTTCTCTTGCGTCGCCTTGTCTACGACGTTCGAGACGATTGTGCTGAGCTTGATCGAGTCCTTCTGGTCCTCGAACAGCTTCAGTTCGAGCGCCTTTTGCAGCCGCTCGTTGGTGCGGTAGTCAAACTTCTTGCCGTCGATGGCGAGCGCACCGATGTAGTTCATAATCTCGCGGCGGAAGTCGTCCTTGCGGCCGTCGGGGATGTCGATCTTCTCCTCGACGGATCGCATCAGCCGTTCGTCTGGCTCGACGTAGTTGCCGGTGTAGCGGTCGCGGACCTTCTCGCGTTGCGTGTACGCCTTTACGTTGTCGATATAGTTGCCGCACAGCTTCGCGAGGGCTTCGTCGTCGGCGGCGATGGCCCGTTGCACTTCGTTCTTCACCACGTCCTCGTACTCCTCGCGGACGACGGCCAGCAGTTCCTTGTAGTAGCGGTACTGGTCCTCGTCCTTGATCAGAGAGTGATGACGCAGACCCTCTTCGAGTTCCTTCATCACCATGAACGGGTTGATGTTGTCCTCGTCCGGGTGGGCGACGAGGGCGTTGGAAATTTTGTCCTGGATGTACCGCGGGCTGATGCCGGTCATGCCCTCGTTGAGCGCGTCGCGCTTCAGTTCGATGACGTTGTCTTCCGTGAAGCCCGGTAGCGTCTTGCCGTTGTAGAGCTTCATTTTCTGCATCAGGCTCAGGCCGGCGTGCTTCGGCGGGTTCAGCCGCGTGAGGATAGCCCACATGGCGGCCACCTCGATCGTGTGCGGGGCGATGTGCTTGCCGCGGACCTTCTCCGTGTTGAAGTCCTTCTCGTAAATGCGCACCTCGTCCTTCAACCGCGTGACGTACGGCACGTCGATCTTCACGGTGCGATCCCGCAGGGCTTCCATGAACTCGTTGTTCTGGAGCCGCTTGTACTCCGGCTCGTTGGTGTGCCCAAGGATGACCTCGTCGATGTCCGTCTGGGCGAACTTCTTCGGCTTGATCTTGTGTTCCTGGCTTGCCCCGAGCAGGTCGTAGAGGAACGCCACGTCGAGCTTCAGCACTTCGATGAACTCGACGATGCCGCGGTTGGCGATGTTCAGTTCGCCGTCGAAGTTGAACGCGCGGGGGTCGGAGTCGCTCCCGTACTCGGCGATCTTGCGGTAGTTCAGGTCGCCGGTCAGT
>JBBQCQ010000184.1:0-7036 GCA_038318835.1 Gemmatales bacterium
CCTGGCCGGTCAGTTCGCGCACCACCTTGATGATGCCGATCTTCTTGGTCGCGTCGTAGCCGGCTTCGAGGATCACGTTGAATTCCGTGGGTTCCGCGGCCGGGCCCGCCGCCGCTGCGGCCGGGGCGGCCATCATCATCCCACCGCCGGCGGCGGGTTCGATGCTGTACTTTTCCTTCAGGTAGTTCTTCAACTCGACGGCGTCCTTGATGGTCAGGCCCGCGAGCTTGTCGCCCAGTTCTGCAATCGCGCTCATGGAAATATCCTTTCGAGGTTAGTGCCGGGTGTCGCCACCCGGCGTTCGGTGTTTGCCGGGTGAAGCAGCCCGGCGAAGCGTAATAGTTTGGTTAAGCCGCCGGGGGAGCCTCGGCCGGAGCCGCAGCTTCGGCCGGTGCCTTCTCCTCGATCGTCTTGAGGATGCTGGCGAGTTCCGCCCCCGGTGTCGTGATGGCCGAGATCAGGCTCGACCCCGGTCCCGTGAGGGCCGCGACGACTTCGCCGATGGCCTCCAGGCGGGTCGGCATGGTTTTCATGAGGGCGAACGGGGCTGGCTGGCCTTCCGCGACGCCCGCCCGCACCTTGTACTTGTCCGGAGCCTTCGGGTCTTTCTTCGAGTCCTTGATGGCCCCATCGACGCCCGTCGCCAGGCCCTTCACGCTGTCGCTGCCCCAGCAGAGGAGCGACGTGCCGCTGAAGCCTTCGACGGCCACGCCGTTCTCGGCGAGGACCTTGCTGGCGAAGGAGTTTTTCACCATCTTGACGGTGATCTTCTTGGCCCGCAGCGCCTTGCGGAATTCGTAATCGGTGGCCGCGTCGACCTTGGTCGGCTCGACGAGGACGTAGTTCGTCACGCCCTTGAAGGCCGCCCGGAGGGCGTTCAGCTCCAGTTCCTTGATCTTCTTGCTCATGAGTGTCTCCGGGTGGGGTTACATCGAGACTCGGATGCCCGGACACATGGTCGCGGACAGCACGATGCCCTGGATGAAGTTGCCCTTCACCCCGTTCGGCTTGGCCGCGCGAACGGCCTCCACGAACACGTTAATGTTCTCGAGCAGCTTCGCTTCGTCGAAGCTCATCTTGCCGACGCCGGCGTGAATCTGTGCGGTCTTGTCGGAGCGGTACTCGACCTTCCCCGCCTTGAATTCCTTGACCGCGGCCGCGATGTCGGCGTTCGCCGGGATCACAGTGCCGGCCTTCGGCGTCGGCATCAGGCCGCGTGGCCCGAGGACCTTACCGAGGCGGGCGACCTGCGGCATCATGTCTTGCGTGGTAATGGCCACGTCGAAGTCCATGAAGCCTTCCTTTTGGACGCGCTCCACGAGGTCGGCCGCCCCGACCACATCGGCCCCGGCCGCTTTCGCGATGGCCTGCTTGTCGGCCTGGCAGAACACGGCCACGCGGACCGACTTGCCGAGGCCGTTCGGCAGCGGCACGGCCCCGCGGACCATCTGGTCGCCCTGCGTCGGGTCGATGCCAGTGTTGATGTGAATTTCGATCGTCTCGTCGAACTTCGACCGCTTGAGGGTCTTCAAGAGCGCGACGGCCGCCTTGAGCGGGAGCACGCCGGCGTCCTTCGCCTTCTTCGCGTTGGCCGCGACGATTTTTTTGAGCTTCTTGCCGCGGGCCGGGCAGACGCCGGCGGGCTTCTTCTTCTTGGGCTGGTTCGGGTCAACGGCGGCGGCAGCAGTCGGGGCACCGTCCTTGGCCGGCGGGGGCGTCGCGGGTTTCGCGGCGGCGTCCGTCGGTTTCGGGTCGGCGACCGGACTGGCCTGCGCCTCGGCCTGCGGTTGACCCGCGGCCTGAGTATCGGCGGTTTCTTTGGCCATGATCCTTCTCGCACTCAAAAAAATCATCCCCGGACCCTCCGGGGACGCTTACGAAAAACCGCCGGCAAGCCGGCGGCTAAATAGTTACGCGGTGACGACGATGCCCATGCTGCGGGCGGTCCCGGCAATGATGCGGGCGGCGTGGTCCACATCGCGGGCGTTCAGGTCACTGAACTTCTTCTTCGCGATTTCCGCGATCTGGGCCTGCGTCAGCGTGTGCTGGGTGTACTTGCCCTGCTTCTTGGCATTGGCCGGGATCACTTCCTTGCCCTGCTTCTTGCCGGCCGGAATCTTGGCGGCGAGCTTGATGAGCACGGCCGCTGGCGGCGACTTGATTTTGAACTCGAAGCTGCGGTCGGAGTACACGGTGATAATCACCGGCAGCATCAAGCCCTTCAGGTCGGGCGTGTTGGTCTTGTCGTTGAACTGCTTGACGAAATGCCCGATGTTCACGCCGTGGGCACCGAGGGCGGGGCCGACCGGCGGGGCCGGGGTTGCGGTGCCGCCGGGGCACTGGAGTTTCACTTGTGCGGTGACTGTCTTCGCCATGATCCACCTGGAATGCGTGTCTGGACCCGCGCGCTCGGCGCAGTCAGACGGATTGATCTAGTTAGAAAGTCCTGCGCGGCCAGAGCGCCGGGTGAATTTCAAGCCATTTGGCCAACCATTTTGGCGAGCCGAGTACCGCCAGGTGCCGGGTGACCATCGTTGCCATTCACCCGGCACCTGACGGTGCTCGGCTCGCCCGGTCGTTCGCCAAGTTACTTTCCGTACACGACCTTCGGGTCGAAGACCCGTTCGCCGATCACCTTCAACTCGTCGCCGGTCAGCTCGCGGAAGAAGCACGACTTGTACCCCTCGTGGCACGCCGCCCCGCCGATCTGCTTCACCTTCAGCAGCACGGCGTCGGCATCGCAATCGACGAAGATGCCCTTCACGTCCTGCACGTTGCCGCTCTCCTCGCCCTTCCGCCACAGCTTGTTGCGGCTGCGGCTGAAGTAGACGGCCCGATGCGTGCGCACCGTCTCGTCGAACGCCTCGCGGTTCATCCACGCGATCATCAGCACCTCGCCGGTGTCCGCGTCCTGGGCGATGGCCGAGATCAGCCCGCCGGCCTTGTCGAAGTCCAACATCAGTAATCCTCTGGCGCACTTCGCCCGGCCTGGCCGAACGCCGCTCGCACGTCGGAGTTCAGGAGCATGATGACGGCCCAGATGCCGAACGGCGTCGTGATGCACCCGCACCCGTTGAACGGGATGACGGCCAGGAACGCGCCGGCCAGGGCGATCGGGTACCCGGACAACGATCGCGCCTTCCAGCCGCCGATCAGGATGAGGAAGCTGACGAATGTCGCCCCGCCGTAAATCATGGTGTTAGCCGTGCGCACTTCAGGCGTATCGGCTTCTTCGATCTGCGTGATCTGAGCTTGAAGGCGGTCCTTCTCCGGCCCGGCCGGTTGCTTTTCCTCCACCGACTTCATCATCTTGCTGATGGCTGAGAGGTTGTTCACCAGCGCGACCATACCCAGGCCCAGGACAATGCCGAACAGGCCGAGGATGATGAGGATCAGGCCTGGCGCGGCGATCTTCGCTCGGGCCATCGCGGTGTTGCGTGGCCGCGGCGGGCGGTCGTCGAATTCGCGGTCGCGGTTGTCGTCGTACTCGTTCATGTCTGCACTCGGTTAGTAGGTCAACACGCTAAACACGTCGTAGTTCGGTAATTTCGCCCGGCCATTTAGGAAGCCCAGTTCCACGAGGAAGGCACAGCCGATGACGATGCCACCGGCCTGCTCGATGAGCTGCCCACCGGCCGCCATCGTGCCGCCGGTCGCGAGTAAGTCGTCCACCAGCAACACTCGCTGGCCCTTCTCGACGCCGTCCACGTGCATATGCAACTCGGCCTGGCCGTACTCCAGGTCGTACTTCAAACTGTACGTGCGGTACGGCAGCTTCCCCGGCTTCCGCAGCGGCACCAGCGGCTTGTGCAACTTCAGCGCGAGCGGCGCGGCGAACAGGAACCCACGGGCCTCGGCCGCCGCGATGGCGTCGATCTCCTGCCCGGCATAGTGGATCGACAGAAGATCAATCGCGTGCTGAAACGCGGTCGCGTTCATGAGCAGCGGCGTGATGTCCTTGAAGAGAATGCCGGGTTTCGGAAAATCGGGGATGTCGCGGATGAAGGGCGTGAGGTCCATAGGATCGGGTCTATCGGGTTTCGGGTATCGGGTTTCGCAATCCGCGATCCGTCATCCCTACCCTATATTTTGGCAAGAGATCGGGTAATGAATCTCGCCCCTTCTGAGAAACCCGATACCCGATACCCGGTAAACCCGATGCTCACCCTTCGCCCCGCCCGCCTCGCCGACGCGGCCACCCTCGCCGAGTTCAACCGCCGACTGGCGTGGGAGAGCGAGCACCTCCGCCTCGATGCGGCCGTGCTGCTCGCCGGCGTGACCGCCGGCCTGAGTGACCCGCACAAGGGCTTCTACACCGTGGCCGAGCGTGACGGCGAAGTCGTCGGCCAAACGCTCGTCACCTTCGAGTGGAGCGACTGGCGTAACGGCTGGTTCTGGTGGATTCAGAGCGTGTACGTGCGCGAGGATGCCCGACGTGGCGGCGTCTTCCGGGCGTTGTATCAGCACATCCAGGAGCGTGCGATGGCCGACCCGACGGTGATCGGCCTGCGGCTGTACGTGGAAGCCGACAACGTGCGGGCGAAGGCGACCTATCGCGACTTGGGGATGACGGAGACGAATTACGGACTGCTGGAGATTTACCCGCTGCCGGGCCGGGCGAGCCACACGGCGACCGTTTAGCGGCGACGGGTGGGCTTGGGGGTTCTGCTATGACCCCAACCGAAAGAGCTTTTTCAGCGCCTCGATCAGACTCCCGCGGTCCTCGCCCTCGCGGCTGGCGTCTTGCAGCGCGGCTATCGGGCCATGCAGGAGCTTGTTCTGGAACAGGCGGAACGCGGCCGATACCTGCTCCTTCTCGGCCGGCGAGAGCTTGCCGTTGAGCTTCGCGAGTAGCGGCGTTAGCACCTCGTCGCGGACCTTGTCCACCTCACTGCGAAGTTGCTGAATGACGGGGCCGTTCTTGCGGCGCTGCCAGTCGTCGAGGAAGTTTTTCACCTCGGTCGCCACAATTGCCTCGGCGGGCCGCAGGTGCGATTGCCGCTCGGCGATGGTTTGTTCGCGGATGCGGGTCAGGTCGTCGATGTTGAACAGGCAGACGCGGTCGCCATCGTGGATGGCCGGGTCGAAGTCCCGCGGCACGGCAATGTCCAGCACCACGAGCGTGCGGCCGTGGCGGCGCTTCGGGCGGATCTGCTTGTCGAACCGCTGCCGCGAAACAATCGGTTCGCCGGCCCCGGTGGTGCTGAGGGCGATGTCGGTTTCGCCGAGGGCGTCGTCGAGCTTGTCCCACGGGATCGGCGTGCCGCCGCACCCGGCCGCGACTTCGGCCGCCTTCTCCGGGCTGCGGTTCGCCACGAGGATGCGGCCGGGCTTCAGTTCCTGCAAGTGCTTCAGCGTCAGCCGGCCCATCTTGCCGGCCCCGATCACGAGCACGGTCTTGTCGCCGAAGTGGTCGAAGACCTGCTTCACGTAATCGACCGCGACGCTGGAAACCGAGACGTGGCCGAGCGAGATACCCGTCTCGGTGCGGACTCGCTTCGCGGTTCGCAGGGCGTGCGGGAAGAGCGCGTTCAGCAGCGGCCCGGTCGTGGCGAGCTTCCGGGCAGCCTCGAAGGCTTGCTTCACCTGCCCGGCGATCTGCCCTTCGCCGACGATGAGGCTATCGAGGCTCGCCGCCACGCGGAACAGGTGCCGCGTCGCGTCGGCGTCGGCGTGCGAGTACAGGTGTGGGGTCAGCGATTCCGGCGGCACGTGGTGGACTTCGCCGAGGAACTCGGTGGCCAGTTCCGTGCTGAGGACCGTCGGGCCGTGCGGTCGGGCGAGGAACAGTTCGACGCGGTTGCAGGTGGACAGAATCGCGACCTCGCAGCCGAAGCGGGCCGCAAGTTCCGCCGACGCGCGGGCGTGCAGGTCCGGCGGGAACGCGAGCCGTTCGCGCACGTCCACGTTCGCCGTGCGGAAATTGCACCCGACGATGCGGAGATTCACCGTCCGCCCTCCACGAAGGGGTGGGCGGCCATCAGCACCACGACCAGCAGCGCGAAGGCCAGGATCGACCACACGGCCAACCGTCGGCCGGACACGTGCACCGCGTACCGCATGTACACGAGCATCGCCACGACCAGGATCAGCCCGTAGCTGCCGAGCACCTTCAGCGACGGCGTCAGCAGCGTCAAGGGCGCTTCGTGGTTCAGCATCAGCATTCCCAGCAGTACGCCGGCAGTTAACATCGGGAAGGCGAGGTTCACCGCCCGACGGCTCATCGCTTCCAGGCGTTCGAGGCTCAGAATCTTCACGCCGCCAAGCGGGTTCGCCTTCGTCCGCAGGCGACGAGCTTGCACAAGATACATCACGCTACTCAGGAAGGCCACGCTCAGACCTACGGCCGCGAGTAACAGCAGCAGGCCGTGAATCGCGCCCCAGAACTTCTCGCCGACCAGCCACAGGGGAATGTCCACATCGTCGGTCCCGGTGAAGGAAACGATGACCAGCGACAAGGCGACGAGGCCCAGCACCACCGGCAGCACGAAGATGCCCCACGCCTGCCGGGTGTGATGGAGGCTGCCATAGAAGTAGAAAACGGCCAGCACCCACGCGAGCAACAACAGGGAGCCGTAAGGGGCGGCCATCGACGGGTGGTGGATCGCGAGGTACGCGGAGTGCGTGAACAGGCCGATCGCGCCGACGACGAGGCCGGCCGTGCGGAGGCCGGTCCGCGGCCAACGGACGCGGGCGAGTTCCAGGGTGAACGCTAGCAGGTAGCTCAGGCCGAAACAGGTGTGCGACACGCCTTGCAGCGTGGAAAGGCTCATGGCAGCGTCTCGGGGAACGATCCGGACATTATAGGGCGGCCAGCCGAACCCGCTCTTCCATCGCCCGCCCGACGGCGTCTTCGCCCTCGGCTCGCAGTCGCTCCAGCCACGGCCAGTCGGCGAAGTCGTCGAGCAGCGCCCGCCGTTGTTCCGGGTCGGGGATGGTCTCGCGCACCAGCGGGCGGATCGTTTCGAGCAGGCGAATCCAGACGGCGAACGGCTCGTCGAAGTCGCGCTCCAGTTTCTCGCGGATGCGGCGGGCG
>JBBQCQ010000185.1:0-7018 GCA_038318835.1 Gemmatales bacterium
GGCGGGCGGACGGTGTTGTTCGTGAGCCACAACATGACGGCCCTGACCGCACTCTGTAAACGGGCAATTTGGCTGGACACCGGCCGCGTGCGGGAGGACGCCGCCGCTGACAACGTGGTGCGGGACTACGCCCGCGAGGAGCCTGCTGGGGCGGCCGTCCGCGACTGGGACGAGGCTACCGCCCCAGGGGGTGACGGTGTCAGCCTACGACACTTCTCGGCCAGCCCGGCTGACGAGGCCGCCCAGAATCCGCTAACCCTGGACGATCCGGTGGCGGTACGGGCGGTAGTGCGAGTGAAAACTGGCGAGCCGCTGTTGAACCTCTCGCTGCACTTCCGCACCGCCGATGGGACTTCGGCTTTCATCACGAATACGCCGGCCGTGGTGTGCCGGCCAGGCGTGGTGACGGCCACCCTAACCATCCCAGGCGGCCTGCTGAACGCAGGTGTGTACCGGCTGACGCTGTCGGTCGTACGTGACGAGTGCTATCCGCTCATCACTGTGATGAACGCCATCGAGTTCGCGGTGACGGAACTGGACCGGGACTCGGCGTGGTATGGCCGCTGGCAAGGGGCCGTTCGGCCGAAGCTACCGTGGCGCGTGGAGCAACATCCGTTACCTCTCCTGGATCATCCATGACTGCCCGCCGAAAGATTCAAATCTCCCAACCCATGCTCGTCGGCCGCGAGCGGGAATATGTACTCCAGTGTCTCGACACGAACTGGATCTCGTCTATCGGGGAGTTTATCACCCGGTTCGAGACGACTTTCGCCGTGCAGGCGGGCACACCCTACGCCGTCGCGTGCTGCAATGGCACCGCCGCCCTGCACCTGGCACTGATCGCTGCAGGCGTCGGGCCGGGGGACGAGGTTCTCATTCCCGCCTTGACGTTCGTCGCCACCGCCGGGGCCGTCCGCCATTGTAACGCTATCCCGGTCCTCGTGGACGTCGAACCGGACACCTGGAACCTGAACCCGGAGCTGATCGAAGCCGCCGTCACGACCCGCACGAAGGCCATCGTGCCGGTTCACCTGTACGGCCACCCGGCCGACATGGACCCGATCCGCGAGATTGCTTCGCGGTACGGGCTGGCCGTCATCGAGGACGCCGCCGAGGCGCACGGCGCGCGGTACCGCGGGCGGTTGGCCGGCAGTCTCGGCGACCTAGCAGCGTTTAGCTTCTTCGGCAACAAGCTCATCACCTGCGGCGAGGGAGGGATGGTGACGACGGCGTCGAAAGAACTGGCGGATCGTGTGCGGCTGTACCGCGGCCAAGGGATGGATGCGACCCGCCGGTACTGGCACACGGTAATCGGGTACAACTACCGGATGACGAACGTAGCGGCGGCCATCGGCCTGGGTCAGGCAGAACGGCTCGACTGGCACCTTGCCCGCCGGCGGGAGGTGGCCGGGTGGTATCACCGGCATCTGGAGTCGTACCAAGATTTGTTCCAACTGCCCGTTGAGCGGGACGATGTGGCGCACGCGTACTGGATGTTCTCGGTGGTGCTGCGAAACGCCGACCGCGACGACCGCGACCGGGTGATAGTTCGGCTAGCGGCGGACGGGATCGAGACCCGGCCGTTCTTCTTCAGCGTGCAGGAGATGCCGCCGTATGCGGACTGCCGGGGCACGTGGGAAGTGTCCACGGACCTAGCCGCCCGCGGAATGAACCTGCCGACGCACGCCGCGCTCACCGAAGAGGACGTGGCGTTCGTGTGCGACCGCTTGCGGGCACACGCCTCGGGTTTAAGTCGGGTGGGCGCCCACGCGTTGGTCGGCCGCGTCTGAGCGTAACGGGTCGGGCGTTCGTACACGACCAGGAGTGAAGTGTGTCCATCGCTGCTGTCGCAATCGGCTCATCCGACACCCCCCGACGGATCGCGTGGCTGCTCGCCCACAAGACGCTCCGGGCCACCGAGGTTCCGATCCTCCAATCCTTGGGGTTTGAGGTGTGGACGCTGAAGCGGTTGCCGGGGCAGGGCAAGGGAGCCGATTTCTACAATTTCCGTAGCGGGAACGTCGATCCAGGTCTGGACAGCATCAGTTCCCTTTCGCCCGATGCCCTGTCGCGGCTGGACGGGCACGACTTTTACACCGACCCTATCCCGGATGACATCGCCCGCGACCTCAACTCGCATTTTGAGATGGTGATAACTGACTGCTTTCCTGACAAGGTTGAAGAGCTACTCTCGAAGTTTCATGGCAAGATTGTCGTGCGGGTGTTCGGTCGCGAAAACCCGGAAACCTACCTGAGAATGTTCGACCGAAAGGTTATTGCCGCCGTTCGACGGAATTATGACCAGTTTTGGTTTTCGGCGGCGTATCCCCAAGTCCTCGACCACGAGCCGGCTTTCTTCAAGGCGCGAGGGGTGTTCCTGCCGGTGGGGTTGCCCGCGAAGGTACTCGCCTCGCCCACCCTTTGGCGGGGCGAGGAGCGGAAGGTGCTGTTCGTGTGCCCTTCCATCAATTCGTCGCCTTACTACGGCACGATCTATGCCCGCTTCAAAGAGCGGTTCGGCGGTCTGCCGCACGTCGTCGCCGGCAACCAACTGACCTCGGTGCCGGACCCGTCCGTCATTGGCTTCCTGCCGGACGCCGACTACCTGCGACTATTCGAGTCGTCCGTGGTCATGTACTACCACAGTCGGGAGCCACGACACCTCCATTACCACCCGCTCGAAGCCATCGCGTATGGGATGCCGGTCGTCTATCGGACTGGAGGACTTCTCGGCTTCTACGATACCGGCAACCGGGCGGGAGCTTGCGACACCGAAGACGAGGCGTACGACAAACTCAGTCGCGTACTGGCCGGGGATCAGGGGTTAGTAGAAGCGATCCGGTCGGGTCAGCGTGCTATCCTCGACCCGTTTCGCCCGGAGGTCGTCCGCGAAGCGTGGCGGTCGTGGTTGGCGGCGTTCGAGCCGGGTGCGGATGGGCGAGTGCCGGCCACTACCCTTTGGCCGAACATCCCGCCCCGACCGACCGTGGCCGAGAAGGCCGAGTATCCGAACTTGCGGCCGATGCCACCAGCGATGGTCCGCAGGCTCGCTTTCGCGGTGGGCCGGTCCAGGGCGCGGATGGCCGGGGCGTTGCGACGGATGTTCGGCTGAGAGGCGCTATGAACGTGGTGGTACTGGGCACCGGTGGGCACGCGAAAGTTGTCATCGACATCATTGAACGTCTTCCGGGCTTTCAACTGGTCGGCTTGATTGACCCCGTTCTACCGTCGGGTGTCGCCGTAATCGGCCACCCGATCCTCGGTTCCGATGCCGACTTGCCAGCCTTGGTCGGACGGTACGCCCTCGGAGGGGCCGTGATTGCCATCGGCGACAACTGGTTGCGAAGCCAGGTGGCGAAGCGGGTCGTGGACGCCGCCCCCGGACTGGCATTCCCGGCGGTCGTACACCCGGCCGCGGTGGTGGCCCGATCGGCCCGCGTCGGCCGGGGCACGGTCGTTATGGCCGGGGCCGTGGTGAACAGTGAGGCGGCGGTCGGCGAGTTCTGCATCCTGAACACGAACTGCTCGGTCGACCACGAGTGCTCGGTCGGCGACTTCGCCAGCGTTGCCCCGCGGGCGTGTCTGGGCGGTAACGTGACGGTCGGGGAGTTCGCGGCCGTCAGTCTAGGGGCGAGCGTGATCCACCGGGTGCGGGTCGGCCCGCACGCGGTAGTCGGGGCGGGGGCGACGGTCGTCCGCGACGTGCCCGCGAACGTCGTGGCTTACGGCACCCCCGCGCGGGTGGTGCGACCGCGGGCGGTCGGCGACCGGTACTTGTAGAAGGCCGGACGGCAGGGGCGTCCCGAGCGGCGGTTTAACATCCAGGTCTAGTCGCCACTGTTCTCCGGCGACGTGCGGCGGCGGTTCGACCTGGAAGCCGAGTTGACCCGGAACGACGGGGCGTGAACGAGGTGTCCGAATGACGGGGCGACTCAAGCTCCTGGTGTGGTGCCCGTACCTGTCGCCGGGCGGCGGCGTGCGGTTGCTGACGCAACTCGTCCGCCACCTTGCCGTCCACCCGCGGGTCGAAGCGGTTCGTCTGGCGCTCAACCCGCGGGGGATCGCCGCCGTCCGGCCGGACTTCACCGACCGGCCCACGGTGTCGTTCTTCTCGGTGAAGTTGAGCCGTTTCCTGGCCACGTTTGCGTGGCGGGCCTGGATGCCGGCCGATTCGCCGGTGTGGAAGTTGCTGACCTCGCCGGTGCGGAACGCGGCGGCCGATGCGGCAGCCCGGTTGGCGGCCGCCTGGGAAGGGCGGTGGCCGCGGCGGGCCGCCCACGGCATGGACGTGTGCTACGCCTACTGGCCGCACCTGATCGACCCGTTCCCCGCCGGGCCGATCCCGGTAGTGAGCACATTTCAAGACGCCACGCTGCTGCACTACCCGGAATTCGCCGGCGTCGTTCACACGATCCTCGAATGGGAGCGGATGCGGGGTTGGGTGCGGCGGTCGGCGGAGGTAGTCGTGTCGTCCGAGTTCAGCGACCACGACTTCCGCAAGCTCCTCGGCCGCGACTGGCCGACGCCGGCGGTCATCCCGCACCGCGCGCTGCCCGACCACCGCGCGGGGCCGGGTACGCCGGTGCCGGGGCTGCCCGAGCGGTTCGTGGTTTACCCGGCGAACACGTCGCCGCACAAGAACCACGCGAACCTGCTTACGGCTTGGTCCCGCATTCCGCCGGCGGAACGCATCCCGCTCGTCTTGTTCGGCCACGGCACGGCCGCGCTCCGTCAGGCGACGCACCCGCCCTACGTGGCCGTCGGTGCCGACTCAACCGGACCGGCAGACCACGGGTTGCGACTCGCCGCCCTCGCCCGGCGGCTCGGCCTTGAACAGGGGCGTGACTTCTTCGCGCTCGGCTATATGCCGGACGACCAAGTGCTCGCCGTCAACCGGCAGGCGACCGCACTGGTCATGCCATCGTTCAACGAAGGCGGCGGCAGCTACCCCGTTGAGGAAGCCCTCGCCCTCGGTACGCCGGTCCTCTGTTCCGACATCCCCGTGATGCGCGAGCACCTCGCCCGCCGCTCCGCGAAGGTGGCGTGGTTCGACCCCTACTCGCCGGACGCCATCCGGGCGGCGTTTGCGGAGTTGATGCGCAACTACCCCCTGTACAAGAACAGCACGGTCGCCGGCGTCGCCGACCCGCGGCCGGGGTGGGGCGACATCGCCGAGGAGTACGTCCGGGCGTTCGAGCGGGCGGCCGGCGGCAACCACCCAGGGCGGCCGTCATGAATTTGATGATCGACGGCACCCCGCTCATCTTCCGCCGGGCCGGGATCGGCCGGTACACGTACGAACTCGTCCGACGGGTCGCGACCGGACCGACGCGGGTGCGGCTGGCGAACCTGGGCTTCCGACCGGCCGGCGTCCGCGTGCCGCCCGCGGTAACGGTTCCCGCGATCGACCAACTCATCCGCCGACAGCGGCGGGCGGCGGTCGCGTTTCACGTCCTGCTCTGGAAGTTTCGGCCCGCGGTCCTCGCCGCCCAGGCCCGGCTCGCCGGCACGGATGTCTACTTCGCTCCGAACTTCATCGGGGCCTACGGCCGGTCGTTCCGAACCGTCATCACGGTCCACGACATGGTGTACCACCTGTTCCCGCAGTTCACGCAGCCGCACATGCTCAAGGCGCTCGCCCGCGACCTGCCGCGGCACGCCGAGAGGGCGGACGTGGTCGTCACCGACTCGGAATCCACCCGCCGCGACGTGGTCGGCGTCCTCGGCGTTCGGCCGGAGAGGGTGCGGGTCGTGCCCCTGGCCGCGTCGCCGGAATTCGTCCCCGTCACCGACGACGCGGCCCGGCGGGCGATCCGCGTGAAGTACGCGTTGCCCGAACGATTCGTGCTGTTCGTGGGCACCCTGGAGCCGCGGAAGAACTTGCTCACCCTGTTCGCCGCGGTCGAAAAACTCGCCGCCGCTGGACTGCCGCACAAGCTCGTCCTCGTCGGAGCGACGGGGTGGAAGTCGGCCCGCGAGCAGGACCGACTCAACGACCTGAAAGCCCGCGGGTTGGCCGCCCATCTCGGGTATGTGGTCGACGCCGACCTGCCCGCCATTTATTCGTGCGCGGACGCGTTCGCGTTCCCGAGCTGGTACGAGGGCTTTGGCATTCCGCCGCTCGAAGCCATGGCGTGCGGCGTGCCCGTGGTGACCTCGAACACCTCGTCGTTGCCGGAGGTTTGTGGCGACGCGGCCGAGTACTTCGACCCGAACTCGGCGGAGGAACTGTTCGAGAAGTTGCGGGCCGTGCTAACCGACCCGATCCGACAAGCCGAGCTGCGCGACCGCGGGTTTCGCCAGGCGGCCCGGTTCTCGTGGGACCGCACGGCCGACGAACTGCTCCGACTGTTTCGCGAGTGTACTCAACACACCTCGCGGTAGACCGCCAGCGTCTCGGCGGCACACTTCTCCCATGTGAACTGCTTCACCCGGCGAAACCCCTTGGCCCGCAATTCTTCTCGGAGGGTGGCGTCCGTCAGCACCCGCGAGAGCGCGTCCGCGAGGGCCGTCGGCGATTCGGGATCGACTAACACGCCGGCGTCGCCGACGACTTCGGGGACGGCCGCCCGGTTCGCCGCGACCACCGGCGCGCCGCACGCCATCGCTTCCAGAACGGGTAGCCCGAAGCCCTCCGCCAGAGACGGGAACGCGAACACGGCGGCCGAGTAGAGGGCGTTCAAATCCGCCGTCGGCAGGAATCCGGTCCACACGAGTGAATCGCCGACGCCGAGTTCGCCGGCCAGGCGGGCGAGACCGCCGCCGGCCCGGTACGGGTCGCCCACCAAGACCAGTTGAACCCCCGGCACGGCCTTCCGCAGCGGGACGAGCGCGCGGAGCAAGCCGGCGACGTTCTTGTGCGGGTATCCGCGGCCGACGGCCGCCACGAACGGCCTCCGCACGCCGAGCCGCTCCAACACGCCGTCTTCGGCAACCGGCTCGAAACCGTGGCCGGGCCCCAGGTACACCACCCGCACACGGTCCTCCTTGACGCCGAGCAACTCCACGACCTCGCGGG
>JBBQCQ010000186.1:0-7017 GCA_038318835.1 Gemmatales bacterium
CTTCCTTCTGTTCCTCCAGGTACTTCAGCCCTGTTTCGTAGCGGTGGTGGCCGTCGGCGATGAACACCGGTTTCGGCCCCATCAGCCCGATGACGTGCGAAATCGCCGCCTGATCGGTGATGACCCACAGGCGGTTGATTACGCCGAGGTGGTCGTTCGCCACCCGCGGGGGACTGTTGCGGATGAACGGATCGAGCTTCGCGAAGACTTCGCCGGCGTCATCCGGGTACAGGCCGAACACTGGCGACAGGTTGAAGTTCGTGGCCCGGTACAGGCTCAGCCGGTCGGCCTTCGGGCCGCTCAGGGTTTGCTCGTGCGGGTAAATCTTCCCCTCTTCGCCGAACGGCTCCAGCCGCACACGCGCGAAGAACCCGCGGCGGGTGTAGGTCTTCCCCTCGATCGCGAATTCTTGCTCGTACGCGTACAGGCTGCGGGCCGTGTCCTGCGTGACGGCCCCGGCCGCGAGCCAGTCGCGCATCGTCTGCCCGGCTCGCGTGTAGCGGTTATTGGCCTCGTCGTCCTCCTCCTCCGGCCGCGTGAGTTCGACGCGGATCGCGTTGAACGGGCTAAGGTCGTAGAGCTTCTCTTGCAGGGCCGCGTCGATCACGTCGTAGGGCGGCGCGACGACGTTCGAGAGTTCGCCGACCTTGCCCAGGTCGTAGCGGAAGCCGCGGAAAGCCCGAATGTCTGCCATCGAAAATAACCTCGGAGGGGGTGCCCCTGGCAGACTGTTTTATGAACGGGAGTTACTTCACCTTCAACTCGGCCTCGGCCAATCGCTTCAGCGGCGAGTCGGCCGGTGCATCGGCGGCGGCCGTGCGGAAGAGCGTGGCCGCGTCGGCGGGCTTGTTCAGCGATCGATAGCGGAAGCCGAGCAGGTAGGCGAACGGGCCGCGCAGCTCCGGCTTCAGGTTCGGGGCGACGCCGCCCCAGCCGAAGATGTTCATCGTTCCCTTCCAGGCCAGGGCGAACTGAAAGATTTGCGGCTTCGTGAGGGTGCCCATCCGGAAGGCCTCCGTCATTCGCACGAGGGCGTCCCACGCAATCGCGTCCTGCTCGGCCGTGGGGTGGCCGGCGAACAAGTCCTGGCGGACCTTCTCGTAGACCAAGATTCGCGGGGCGGCCCAGAAGTACTCGGCCGGGGTCGTATCCAGAAACGCCATCTTCCGCGCCCATTCCCGGCCCCGCGGCGAGGTCCACGCCCCGCGGATCACCGCCGGGGTGACGTTCAGCGACCCGGCTACCTGTTTCGTCATCTCGTCGGCCGCGAACGACCCGACGAGGGCCTGCACGACCTGCGTCGCCTCCGTATCGGGCAGGCCGTTGGTCAGGGTGGCCATCGCCCAGTGCTCGACGATCGCCTTGCGGCCGGGGGGCAGAGCCGGGCTTTTCGCCCGCAGGTCCGGTGGAAGTTGCTCAAGGAACTTCTGGTACGTGCCCTGCCGCCACGCCGCGAGCGCCCCAGCCTCGTCGCCGGCAGTTTGCCGGAGGAAGCCCTTCATGAAGTACGGCTGGGAGTAGAAGGAGTAATTGGTGTACGGCCGTGGGTATTCGGCGAGGAAACCGTCGATGTCTTGCTCGGCCGCCTTCCACTGGCCGGCCGCCGCATGGTTACGGGCGATGTCCAGCCACAGCGGCACGAACGTCCGCTTGCGGTCCTCGGCCGTCTCGTGGCTGCGGAGCGGGGTTTGCAAGTGCTTCGCGTAGGGGTTGTCGTCCGCCTTCCCCGCGAGGCGTGTGACCCAGGCGTGCCAGCGGATGGTCCAGTGAGGCGACTCGCCCCCGCCCGGCCGGTAGCCGAACTCCAGGATCTTTTCCAGGTACTGGTCGGCCACCGTCTTCGCCTTTTGAAAATCGCCCGCGAGGGCGTGCGCCACCACCAGGGGCAGGATGAGGTCGCCACCGTCGCCGTTCGTTTGGAGGATTTCTTCGAGCCGGAGAAGCGACTCGTACTGCCCCACGAGCTTCGGGTCGTGGACGAGCCAGTTGATGGTCGGGATTTTAAACAGATCGCCAATCTCGGCCCGCAGGGCCGCAGGAACGTACCGGCGGATCATCTCCGGCTGGTAGTGCAGCTTGATCGACGCGAGGGCGGCGTCGGCCTCCTCGAACTGCTTCGCCTTCAGCCGCTGGAGCCAGAGTTGGAAAACGGAGATGATGCTCCACCGCGGGCTCTTGCCGGCGAACGCCTGCTCGAAGTACCGGGCCGCATCGTCGGGGCGGCCGAGCCGCGCGAGGCACAGCCCGGCCTTGCACCGGGCCTCGGCCGCCGCGGTCGCGTCCGGGTTCTCGCGGGCGAACGCCTCGTAGAG
The DNA here is from genome assembly GCA_038318835.1 of Gemmatales bacterium. Taxonomy (GTDB): domain Bacteria; phylum Planctomycetota; class Planctomycetia; order Gemmatales; family Gemmataceae; genus Limnoglobus. The sequence goes on from JBBQCQ010000186.1 coordinate 2,313, forward strand.
GGCGAGGGCGTCGGCCACCTTCCCGCGGGCGAGCGCGTCGTCGGCCCGCTCCAGGGCGCTCGCGACCTGCGGCAGGGGTTGTTCTTCCACGCGAAGGAGCCGCACGCCGGCTTCCGCCGGCCAGACCAACGCGAGGCGATTGCCGGGCGACACATCCAGCGGTACCGGGTCCTCGAATGGGATGGCCGCGGCGCTGTTCACCGACACGCTCAGGCGGTCGCCGTCGCGCTCGGCGGCGATTCGGAGCGGCCCCGGTTTCAAGCTGACGGAAGCGGCCGTCAGCGTCAGACCGTCGCGCAGGATTTCGACGCCGGCCAGCCCGTTCGTCGCCTCGAACGACGGCGGCGGGCCGGCCGGGGCCAGGTTGTCCGGGTCGCCGGTCGGCCAGACGGGTCGCACCACGAAGGCGTAGCCGTTCGTCGCGTCTCTCGCGCCATCGGGTCGGTGGCCGATCACCACGCCGAGCCGCGAGCCGGCCCGCCATTTTCCGTCGAACTCGGCCGTCACGCGGATCGTGCCGAGCGACGGCAGGGCCGTGACCACGAACGGCGAAGTGGCGGCGAGCTGGCCGCCGTCAACGTGGACCTGATTCCCGAAGACCTCGGTGAGCGCCGGCGAGGTCGGCGTCACTTCGCGGCTGACCTGCCACGACCGCAAGCGGGCATGCAGGTCCGCTTGCAGCCCCTGCGCGAGCTTGGCGTCCCGCGGCGTCAGCCACGCGACCTTCGCCTCCAGGCCGGGCCGATCCTCCGCCCGGATGCGCGGCTGGTTGAGTTCGTCCTTCAGCGAAGCCGCGTACCGCTCGACGAGCTTCTGCGCCGCGGCCCGGCCGCGGGCCTGGTCCACCGCGGCGAGTTGGGCGATGTCCCCTTCGACCGCGTCGGCCGCTGCCGGCGTCCACGGCGATTGCTCCAGACCCGCGGCCACCCGGCCCTCCAGGTCGCGGCGTTCGCGGTTCGACCGACTCAGCGCGACGGCCCCGATGACCGTGACCGCGACGACGACGATCGCCGCCGCGACGACAAGTTTGAGCGCGTGGCGGCGGGCCTTCCGCAGTGCCGCCCGGACGAACGGTTCCCGCCGACCGAGGATCGGCTCGCCACGGCGGAAGCGGTCCAGGTCTTCGGCCATCGCCAGGGCCGACGGGTAGCGGGCGGCCGGGTCCTTCGCCAGTGCCTTCAGGCAGATCGTCTCCAGGTCGCGGGGCATACCCGGCCGCGATTTCGACGGTAGCACCGGGTCGAGCGTGCGAACCTGTTCGAGCGTGTCGAGGATCGAGTCGCCGCGGAACGGGGCCTTCGACGTCAGGCACTGGTAGAGAATCGCGCCGAGCGCGTAGGTGTCGGTCGCGGGGCCGATGAGGTGGATGTGGCCGGCGGCTTGCTCCGGAGCCATGTAGCTCGGCGTGCCCATGACAGCCCCGGTGTGCGTCTGGCCGCTCGCCGATTCCTCGATCCGCTTGGCGAGGCCGAAGTCCGTCACCTTCGGCGTGCCGTCGGCCATCATCAGCACGTTGGCCGGCTTCAGGTCGCGGTGGACGATGTTCTTCTGGTGGGCGTGGTGAACGGCGCGGGCGAGCGTTTCCACGACCTCGGCCGACTCCGCCGGCGACCACTCGCGGTCGGTCAGGGCGGCGGCCATGCTCGGGCCGTCCACAAATTCCAGGGCGAAGTACGGGTTCCGCTCGTACTCGCCGACCTCGAAGATTTGCACGATGTTCGGGTGCTGCAACCGGGCGACGGCCTCGGCCTCGGTGTGGAACCGTTCGAGCTGGTCGGCCGATGCCTCGCCGGCCCCGCGGATCATCTTCAGCGCGACGAGCCGCTTGAGGGCCGCCTGGCGGGCAAGATAGACGACGCCCATGCCACCGCGGCCGAGTTCCTTCAGGATCTCGTAGCCCGGCACGGTCGGCAGCGACTTCGGCGACTCAGTCGCGTCGCCACCGCCGTAAGCTTGCGTGCCGTCCGGGGCGTTCGTCGCGGAGTGGGGGACTGTCTCGTCCGGCCGTGCGGCCCCGTCCTGGTAAACCTGCGTGCCGTCGATCGGCAGTTCGTCCGGCATCGGTGCGCCTCGGGGTGGTGTGCTGACGTTCTATAGAACAACGCGATGCTCCGACCTTCCCGCCGTCTCGTGTTCGGCTTGCTCGCGTGGGGGCTGGCCGTGGCCGTCGGCGTGCAGCGGGCCGACCGGGCGATTCACACCTTCGACGACGCGCCTGACACGCCGCCCGACCGCCGTCGGGCCGACGGCAACAATGGGCACGCCCAGATCGACTTCGGCGGGCAGTGGGTGATGGGCCGCATGATCGCGACCGGCCACGCGCGAGACCTGTACGACCGCACCGTGCAGAGGCCGATTGTTCGCGAAGCGTTCCCGGAATCGGCCGAGTCGCCGTGGGTGCGGGCGAACCACCGACCCGCCGGCGTGAAGCCGTGGGCGGCTAATGAACCGCGACACGATGCCGATTGGATGATGTACTGGTTCGTCGGTCGCGATTCGCCGGACGGGGCGAAGGCCGTGGGTGGGCCGCTGTACCCGCCGGTCCACGGTTTCGCGATGGCCCCCCTCGGAATGCTCGCCCCGCCGACTGCGTACCGCGTGATGCAGGCGCTCCTGTTCGCGGCGGTCGTCCTCTTCGGCCTCGGCGTCAATCGCCTGTCGGATGGCCGCATCGCGTGGCCGATCGCCGTGGCGTTCGCGTTCTCGTTCACCGGGTGCGAGGCGGCCCTGGATTTAGCGCAGAACTCGGCCATTACGGTGCTGATCCTGGTCTGGGGCTGGGTGCTGGCAAAGAACCATCGCGACCTGCTCGGCGGCCTGGTGTGGGGGCTGCTGGTGTACAAGCCGCTGTGGGGGGCGACGTTCTTCCTGGTGCCGCTCTTGATGGGCCGATGGCGGTTCTGTGCGACGATGGTGCTGACCGGGGCGGGCCTCGCGGCCGCAACGCTGCCGGTAGTCGGCGTCGGCGTATGGCAGGACTGGCTGGCCGTCGGCAAGGAAGCGAGCGAGCTGTACAACGTGAACCGCAACTGGGTGTTCCTCAGTCGCGATCTGTTCGGCATCCCGCGGCGTCTCTTGATCGACATGAGCCTGCCGGAAGCCGAGCGCGGCCGACTGGACGCAACGCTCCTCGGTTGGGCGCTGTGGTCGTGCGTGGCAGCGGGAACGGCCTTCGTGTTCCTGCGTCACCCGGCCCGGCGAGAAGCGACGGGGCCGCTGGCGGGGTTCGCCTTTCTGGGGGCGTACCTGTGCTGCTATCGCTTCATCTATTACGACGCCTTCGTGGCCGCGTTCCCGCTGGTGGTGCTGTTCGCCGACCCGTCGCGGGTGATCGGGCCGAAGTGGTGGGAAGGCCTGCGGAGTGTGCCGGTGCTGTTCGTGGCGGCGCTGTTGGTGCTGGAGAACCACTTCGCGCGGTGGCAGTACGAACTGGTCGGCACGTCGCTGAACGCGGGCCCCGACTACCCCTGGGACACGGCGCTGCTGCTGGGCCTGTGGGCGGGGCTTGGGGTGAAACTGGGGCGAAAGCCCAGGGACGGCCGTCCCTGGGCTTTCGCCCAGAAGGGACCATCTACTTGATCGGTGGGAGCACCTGCCCGGCGGGCTGTTGGGCCGCGGCCGGTTGCACGGGCGGCGACGGCGACGTCGCGGACATGGGTTGCTGCTGGCGGATGACGTCCTCGGCCAGTTCGCGGGCCGATTTGTCGAACCGCCACTGCGACGGCGGGCCGTTCAGCAGCACCTTCACGTCGGCCTTCTTCGCCAGTTCGCCGAACATCTTCGGAATCTCGGCCGCCTGCCGCGTCTCGTAGGCTTCCTTCCGCAGTTGCTCCTGTACGTCGGTCAGTTTCACCTTCGTGTTGGCCTCGACCTTCTTGACCATCTTCATCACCATCAGGCCTTGCTTCGTCTCGAACACCTGACTGACCTCCCCCTCGTTCAGGGCGAAGGCCATCTGCTCGACCCGCATGTCGTCGGCGTCGGTGATCTGATGGTGGGCGATCGGCTTGATCTCGCCGGCCGTGGACGCGAGGCTCGGGTTGGCCTGGCTGCGGGCTACGCGGTCGAACTCGGTGTCGGACTTGCGGATCGCGTCCCACACCTGATCGACAACCTTCCGCTGGTCGCCCTTCGGCCAGATGATGATCTTCACGATGCGCTTCTCGCCGTATTCGCGCTCGTAGATTTTCTTCAGGTCGTCCTCGCCGACCTTGATGCGGTCGGCGCACATCTTGCCGAGGATGAGCCGGGGGCGGACCACGTCTTCCATCCACTCGTAGTACGTCTTGTTGTACTTCGGCAGAATGAGGTTGATGAAGTCTTCCTTGCGGATGGGCGGGTTGGAAATCTGCAAGTCGGCGGCGAACGCGGCCTCCATCTCTTGCGTGGTCACGGTGATGCCACGGCGCTTGGCTTCTTCCTCGATAATCATCTTGTTGACGAGCAGTTCGACCTTCTCGTGACCGCCGCGGGCGATCAGGAACTCGGCGAGATCGGCCCGTGTGATCGGCGTGGTGCCGTAGATGTACGCGACGGGGCGAGTGCCGTAGTCCTTGCTCCTGGCATCGACGAGTGTCGGTTCGGCCGAGGCCGGCACACTGCCGGGCAGACCCGCCGGTGGCGACTGCGTGAAGCCCCGGCCAGCGAGGACGCCGCCAGTGAGGACCGCCACCGCGAGGATTCGCCGACTCCACCGACGGCCGAG
>JBBQCQ010000187.1:0-7015 GCA_038318835.1 Gemmatales bacterium
GAGCTTGCCCGCCTTCTTCGACTCCAACACGGCCTCCAGGGCCGCACCAGCGGCAAAAATGCGATCCGGGTCTTCCAGCCGAATGATCTCGTGGAACTGCACCAGATCGATGACGTCGGTTTGCAGCCGGGCAAGCGAGTCCTCAAGCTGCTGAGCGGCCGCCTTCTTCGTGCGGCCGTCGATCTTCGTCATCAGGAAGACCTTCTTGCGATAGCCGTCCTTCAGGGCCTTGCCCATGCGGACTTCGCTGCCGCCGTCGTGGTAGTCCCAGCAGTTGTCCAGAAAGGTAACGCCGGCGTCGATGGCCGTGCGGATAATTTCGATGCCTTCCTTCTCGTCCTTCGGCCGACCGATATGGTGCCCACCGAGGCCGAGTAGCGAGACCTCTTCGCCGGTGCGGCCGAGCGGCCGGTAGCGCATGTCGCCGCGGACGGTTTCTTTCGGCAAGTCGGCGGCCGATGCGGCTGAAGCGGCGAGCGTGGCCGTCGCGGCCACGCCGAGGAAGGTGCGTCGTTCCATGAAAATGCTCCGGGAATGAACGGGGAGCCGGACGAGGAGCAACTTTAATACCGACCACGGGCAGGTACACTGGAAGGGTCGGGCTTCAGTCACTTGATGCGGAGTGTAAAGATGACGATCATCATCTTGAACGACGAGCAGGTGCGGCAAATCCTGTCAGCCTCGGACGACGAGATTGAGTTCCGCGACTCGGTGGGTCATTTACTCGCCCACGGTCGCAGAGTGTTTGCCCCGGATCAACCCACCATCATTGAGGGCTAACCTTCTGAGAGAAGTTCGAATCCAACCGCGGGCGAAGATGGGACCGATCACACAAAATAAGTCGTGGGTGAATGCGAAAGGCGAGCGGGGGCGTCAGCCCCTGTTTCTGTCTTCGGCCCTGAAAGGTCGGAAACTCAAGAAGCAAGGGGGCCGACGCTCCCCGCTCGCCAAAACAAAAAGCCCGGCGGGCCTTCGCCCGTCGGGTCGCATTCGTCACGGCACATCGCGAACTTACACCGCCAGGGCCAGTTGCTTTGTTAGCTTCATCTCCTTCAGTTCCTTCTGAAGGGCCATCGACTCGGCACCGGTGCCCGGCTCCCGGCCTTCCAGGACATCCTTCAGGCGGGACCGGGCGACGTGCAACCGCCGCTTGATCGTGCCGACCGGCGTCTCGAACTCGCGCGCCATCTGCTTCAGGCTCCGACCCCGCAGGTAGAACGCCTCCAGCGTCGCCCGGTCGAGGTCCTTCAACTTCCGCAGACCGACGTGCAGCTCGGCCTTCTCTTCGGCCAACACCAGCAGTTCGTCCGGCTTGCGGAAGTCACCTTCGAAGCCGTCGAGCGTCTCCGGCTCCGTGCCGAAGATCGGCCCCTTCCGCGTCATGCGGTTGATGGCCATCCGGGCGCACATCCGCCGCAACCAGCCAGCGAAGCATCGGGCGTCCCGCAGTTGCGGCAGCTTGCGCATCGCGTGGACGAAGACTTCCTGCGCCAGTTCTTGCGCCTCGATCGGGTTGCGCACGCGGGCCAGCGCCATCGCGTACACGCTGCCCTGGAATCGCACGACCAGTTCGCCGAAGGCCTCCCGGTCGCCGAGCTTCGCCTGGTCCACGAGGACCGTAATTTCCGTCCAGCTCATGATTGGGTTCCTGTCCCGATCCAGCGTTTCGAGGACCGAACCTGCGTTTTCAGACTGTGCGCGGCCGCCACCCTGGATCAGCGAGGGGGCTGGGCTGCGTCAGTCCGAGCGGGCCGGGCGGGTGGGATCGACACGCACCGAGGAAGACCGCGCGGGGCGGCCGGTGCGACACTTTCGATCACACTCGCGCGGTGAAACCCCGCGGCGGGTGCGGTTGTGTTGGGCGGAAGCCGTGGCTCGGTGAGATTGGGTCGAGCGGAACGGGGCCGCGGGAACGGACTGAGCCGAGGTGGCTCGTCGGTTCCGTGCGACCGCTCCGCGTCGCGCCGGTGGCGAATGCCCCACGAAAGTGGGAACACGCCAACGGCGGATGACCCGAAACATCGGGCAACGCCTACCGCGTCGTCAAGGGTTGGGACATCTGGCCGGTAACAACACGGCGCTTTCGGTTCGTCTGCTCAAGGTCGGACGTCTTGGGACCGCCCACGCGGGGTCGGTCTTGGAGGCACAACGGGTTCGAGCATTCGTCGCGATAAGCCGTGCGTCACCTCACTTCGCGGTCGTCGCGGCCGGTCGACTCATTCGTGCCGCGAGGGTGGGCTTGTGCCAACTCCCGCGTTTCCGGTCCGTGGTATCCGTTCCGCGGTCGGGCGATTGGCAGTCGCTTCCGAGTCGCGTTCTGGGACACTGGGACCACGAATGGGTCTGCCGGTTCGCCGGTTCCGCCTTGTGGGCGAACCGGGTGCGACGAACGACAGGGCCAGAGACACGTGCGACCGGGTCGGTCGGTATCGCGGCGGTCGGTTGATATCGCATGGCAGATACCTCCTCTTGCCGCGAACCGGGTTCCGGTTCGGCGGTCGAACGTTGGAGCATTGAGACATGCCCCCGGGACAGGAACTCCATGGGCGGTAGCGTCATGGGGCCTGCCACGAACCCGGTACCGATGCGATTGGCCGGGGTCTGCAACGTGGCGTTGCCGACCAGCACGGTCTTCGTCACTCGGTTCATCAGGTTCTTGGCAGTCATGACACACACCTCCGACGGAACATTGGACGGGTGGGATCACCACTCGCCGTGGATTGGGTTAACTACGCATTGCTAACGGGGTACGAGGTAAGGGAACGCTCACTTCCAACACGCTCGGCCGACCAAAGTTTGCGCCGATACGGGAAAGAACGTGTTGTTATACCCGCTCTTCGCCTGTAGGCCAATCACATTTTGCCGTTTTTGCCGAGTTCGCCCCTCGAACGACGCGAACCTTCGGTGGAAGTCCCTATCAGACAGCGGAGGTTCGCGGGTGGTTCGCGCCAATTTGGACTTTTTCACGAATTACTGCAACCGGCCGTGGGGCTGCAAACTTCGGCCGGGCGGTGTATCTTGAACGTCATGGAAGAAGCCGTCCGCTGCCCGTCCTGTGACGAACTCTCCCGCGTGCCGGCGTCGGCCGTCGGGCAGTATGTGTCGTGTCCGAACTGCCGCCGACCGTTCATCGCGGCCGTCGAGGAGTTGCCCCCTGAGCCACCCTCGCGGCGGAATGTGCCAACGGTCTACCTGGCGAAGAAGTCGCCGCCCCTCGTCCACCCGGCCCCCGGCTGGGACGATTACGCTCCGGCGGCTGAGGAACCGCTGCACGGCCCCAAGAGCGTGCTGTTCGGCCTCGCGCTGTTGCCGTTCGTCATTCCGCTGTTGTGGATTCTCGGCCCGCTCCTCACCGGCAAGGAAGCGATCTTCACATTCGCCCTGCCGATGGCGATTGCCGCATCGTCCGCCGGGTTGTGCCTGGGTGTGGTACTCGCGGCCGACTGGTCGTTCGCCACGCGGTTGAAGGCCATCCTGGCCATCGTGTTCGTCATGCACTTCCTGGCCGCGTTCCTGTATTTTCTGAAGCCAGAGTGGGTCGAGGCGTTCCGCAATCAGATTGGCAAAGGCCCCGACCAGACGTGGCAGAAGTTTACACCGCCGGACAAGCGGTACACGCTCCGGGTGCCTGGCGAGATGAAAGACGACGACCAACCCATCGTGCCGGGCTGGGACTTGAAAGGCTTCCGCACCGAGAGCAAGGACGACCCAGCCACGTACCTCGTCGCGTTCGGCCGTCAGCCGGCGGAGTTGAACAATGCCGACGACCCGAAGTTTTTTGAGGAAGTGAAAGCGAAGGCTCTGGAGGCGGTGAACGCCACCCTCACCGGCGAGCCGAAGGCCGTCCGCCTCGCCGGCTATGCCGGCCGCGAGTATGTGCTGACGCTGCCGGACAAGAACACAAAGCGGATCATCCGCATCTTCCGAAAGGAGCGGTTCGCGTTCGTGGCGGCCGTCGAGGACACGTTCCTGACGCCCGACGCCCGCGACGTGAAGTACTTCTTCGACCACATCGACCTGAAACCACAGAAGTAAGCCCGCCGGTGCTTATTTGTCGCCGACCGCGGCCCAGCCGAGAAGGCCTTGCGCCGCCCGCAGCTTCGTGTGCCAGCGGTGCCAGGCCATCACTTCCTGGACGACTTCCGCCCGCGCCTTGTACCACTCCAGTTCCAGCGGCAGGCGGTCGAATGGCTTGTCGTCCCGCGTCGCCTTCTCGACCTGGGTTTGCCAGCTCTCGACACGGCCTTTCGCCAGCGCCACCCGGCGAGCGGCCGACGCCATCTGCACGACCGCGGCCCGCACCTCGGCGGCGGTCATCTTCTCCTTCTCAGCCGTCAGCGCGAATAACTGCTCGCGGCGGACTTCCACCTGCGAAGCCGTGACCGCCCGGAATTGCTCCGCGAGGCGTTCGACCTGCCGCTTCCCCAGGAACGGGGGCGTCGGTAGTGTGGGCATCGTCGTGCCGGCCAGCCCGTTGTACCCGCGCAACTGTTGCTCCACGGCCGGCAGCGTGTCGGCGCTCAGGCCGTGGTACAGTCGGCGGAGCAACCGCAGGTCGGCTCGCTGGTCGAGCGCGACCTGTACGGCCGACTCGGCATCCACGGCCCCGGAGATCGTGAACGGCCCCGTCGGCCAGAGCCGCTCATCGCCGCGAACTGAAAGATCGAGCCGCGCTTGCAGGTCCACGTTCAACAACTTGATCGCCGCCTCCGCGGCTTCCACGTCGCCGAGCAACTTCGACCGCTGTCGCGTCAGTTCGTCGTCGTCCGGCACCGGCAGGCCGACGCCGCGGAACTTCGGCGCCAGCGTGCGAAGTTCGTCGAACGACTTCAGCCCGGCCGTCAGCAGTTCCGTGCGGCCCTCGGCGTCGGCCAGTTGATAGAAGCGTTCGAGGGCGTCGGCCGCGGAACGATTGCGAGCATCCACGGCCGCGAGGAAGCGAGCATCGCGCAGGAGTTGGTCGCTCTCCCGATCGGGGCAAGGTTGCTTCTTCGACGTGACCGTGACCACCGGCATCGCGTTCTCGCGGTCGAGAAGGTTGCCGATCGGCGAATGCTGGGCCGCACGGAGTGCGCACGCGGGGTCGCTCAGTCCGCGAAAGCTCTTCGCGTTCGCGGCGAATAACAAGGCAGGGTTGGCCGTCTTCGCGTCGAGACTCGGCAGTTCGGCCAGCGGCGGTTCGATCTTCGTCGGCACCACGACCGGCAGTTCTACCGGCACGGCAGCGGCCGACGGCATGGGAGTCGGCGTCGAGACCGACACCATCGGCCCGTGACAGCCCGCGATGGACGCGACGACGATGATAAACCAGCCCCGCCGCATCATCGTTCCCCTGGGCAGACACTGCCCCTGGCGAAGACATCGACGCAAAAGCTGGGAAAGCTTTGGCGATTCTACTCGATGTGCCGGTAATTCTGGGGTGGGAGAACTTGCCCAGATTCCCCCGTTCCCGTTGACGCCGCAGGAGTCTGCCGATTAGCATTCACCCTACACAGAGGACCGACGATGCCCGAAACGACCGCCCGTAACGGCGAGTTAGTGAGCCGCGTGCAGCAACTACGGCTGAACAACCAGTTGGGGGCCGACCGCGGCGGCGGAGGTGGCGCGTCGTGGCTGCCGTGGGTGCTCTGCCTGGTGCTCGCACTGGCGTGGGCCGGCGTGGGCGTTCGGTCGTACCGCAACAACCCCGAAGCCGCCCCGCAGTCGGCCGCCACGACTGGGCAACCGGCTGCCTCGACGTTCAACACGGTTCCGACAACTGCGGCCGTCGTGCCCGGAACGATTCAACTCGAAGTGAAAGGATACATCATCCCGGCCCAGCAGATCGCGGTTAGCCCGATCGAGGTGGCCGGGCGAATCATCGAGTTGAACGTGGTCGAGGGGAAGCAGTTCAAGAAGGGCGATCCGCTGGCGAAGATCGAGGACGTGAACTACCAGGCCCAGCGGACGGAAGCCCAGGCGTCGCTCTCGGCAGCACAGAGTCGGTTGGAGGCCTCGCGCCAGAAACTGGCCGGCCTGCTACCCGACTCGGTTCGGGCGATCGAGGTTACGCAGGTTCAGGAAGACCTGCGGGAGGCGCAGGCGCAACGGGCACGGATGGCCGACGAGTTGGGCCGGCTGGAACGCCTCGGGGCGTCCGCTGCTGACCGTGAGACCAAGCAGGCCCGTTTCGACCTGGACGGGAACGAAGCCCGCGTCCGCCGGCTGACGGCCACGCTCGCGATCTTGAAGGAAGGCCCGCGGAAGGAGCAGAAAGCGGGCGCGGAGGCCGACGTACAAAGTGCCGTGGCCGAAGTCGAGGTGGCCAAGGCCCGCCTGGCTCAGTCGCAGTGGCGGCTGGATAACTGCATCATTCGCTCGCCGATCGACGGCACTGTTCTCACGAAGAAAGCCGAGTGGGGCAGCCTCGTGAACCCGCTCGCGTTCTCGGCCTCGTCGGGCAGCGTGTGCGATATCGCGAACCTCGCCGACCTGGAGGTCGATCTAGAAATCCCCGAACGGGACATCTCGAAGTTGAAGGCCGGACAGAAGTGCCGGATCAAGGCCGACGCCTACCCGGACCGGACCTACGAGGGTCGCCTGGACCGCATCATGCCGATCGCGAACCGGGCGAAGAGCATCGTGAACGTCCGCGTGAAGGTGCAACTGCCGGCTGGCGAAATACCCGGCACATACCTGAAGCCGGAAATGGGGGCAGTGGTATCGTTCCTCGCGGACGAAAGCTGATTCACGACCGCGCAAAGACGGGGGCGGGCCGAGAACTCGGCCCGCCCCCGTCTTTGCGCGGTCGCTCAAGGCTGATTAGTAAGTCGGGTCTCGAAGACTCGACCCGCCCTACAAATCTACAAATTATTGATTACGTCCGCGAAACGCCCACCACCGGTCGCCCGTGGCCGCCGAGGCCGAGGAAGCGGAACCGGGCACCGCTCCCCATGTAACCGCCGAAGGTGGCCACAAGCATCGATAGCCACGCCCCGCCGAACGTGTACCACGCGACGCGGCTGGCGGCGTCCTT
>JBBQCQ010000188.1:0-6992 GCA_038318835.1 Gemmatales bacterium
ATCAGCAGGCGGTTGCCGACGGCCAGCGGGCAGGCTGTCACCGTCCGCGACTTCGGCAGGCGCTCCTTGTACTTTTCCTCGCCAGTCTTCACATCCACGCAGGCCAGCGTGCCCTGGGCGGCGATGTAGAGGTAGCCGCCGACGGCCGTTGGCGAGGCCATGCCGACGCCGCTCTTGTTGCGCGACCACGCGAGAGCCGCCAATGTCTCGCCCTTCTTCGGGGTGATGTCGCCGGTCGCCCCGGCCTTCACGGCGTACAGCGGCGATGCGCTGAAGGGCGAACTCGCGGCGAGCAAGAGCGTCTCGCCATCGGCGGCCGGGGAGGGGGCGAAAGCCGTGTCGAGGCCGCCCAGTCGCCATACTTCGCGGCCGGTCTTCGGGTCGTGGCCGGTCACGAGTTTGTCGCCGGCAGCCACGATGTCGGTTCGGTCCTTCGTTCGCCACACGAACGGCGACGCCCACGCCGACCCCGGCTTCGCTCGCGGTTGCCGCCACACTTCGGTGCCGGTCTTCGCATCGAACGCGGCGACGAACGACTTCTCCTCGTTGAAGCTGGAAACGTAGAGGCAGCCGTCGAACAGCACGGGCGAACTGCCGCTGCCGAAACCGTTCGAGTATGGGTACGCGCCGAGTTCGGCCTTCCAGAGTTGCTCGCCGGTGTGGTCGTAGGCGGCAAGGGTGCCGGTCGCGCCGAAGTACGCGTACACCCGCTCGGCGTCGGCACAGGCCGTCTCGGTGGCGTAGGTGTTCGACGGATGGATGGGGAACTTCGGCTTTGCTTCCACGACGGTCTTCGTCCATCCCGGCTTGCCGGTGTCGGCGTCGAGGGCGAGCAGTTGCCAGCGGATCGTCACATCAGGCACCTTGCCGCCGAAGCCGGGGATGCTGCTCATGTCGCGGGCACCGGCGGCCATGTCCTTCGGCTTCGCCAGCTTGTCGCTGACGGCCGCCGTCACGAAGACCGTCTTGCCGACCACGACCGGCTGCGACCACCCGCTGCCGGGCAGGGCCGTCGCCCAGGCGAGGTTTTGCGTGTCGGACCAAGTGGTCGGTGGGTCGGCCTTCTCCACCACGCCGTTGCCGGTCGGCCCGCGGAACTGGGGGAAGTCGGCCCACGCGGGGCCGGCCGACAACGCGAGCAGTACGGCCGTGGTGGGGCGAAGCATCGGGAGTCCTCGGAAGTTCGTGTACGGCATTGATAGTCCGCCGACCCGGTTCTCGTCGATGCGATGGGCTAAAAATCTCCCGTCCGCCTTCGTAAAACACCCCCTGCTCTCGGCGTCGCTCTTCGCGGTCCGCTGATGGGTCCGTGCGAGCTCCGATCATGGCGAAGTCTTCCCCGACCGACGACCTCCAGCAGATTCGGAACATCGGCGTCATCGCGCACATCGACGCGGGCAAGACCACGACCACCGAACACCTGCTGTTCTACGCCGGGGCCAAGCACAAACTCGGCGGCGTGGACGAGGGCACCACCGAGACCGACTACGACCAGGAAGAACAAGAGCGCGGCATCACGATCTACTCCGCGTGCGTGCCGTTCTCCTGGCTCGGCTACACCGTCAATCTCATCGATACGCCGGGGCACGTCGATTTCACCGCGGAAGTCGAACGCTCTTTGCGCGTGCTCGACGGCGCGATCTGCGTGTTCGACGGGCAGAAGGGCGTCGAGGCGCAGTCCGAAACCGTCTGGCGGCAGGCGAACAAGTACGGCGTGCCGCGGATCATCTTCGTGAACAAGATGGACGTGGTCGGGGCCAACTTCGCCCAGACGCTCGACACCGTCCGTCAGCGGCTCACGCCGGACGCGGCCACGCAGGGCCGGCCCATCCCCATCGTCATCCCCATCGGGTCTGGCTCGCCGAAGGATAGTCATACGCCATTCAAGGGCGTCATCGACCTGATCGAGATGAAGGCGATCTACTTCGACCCCGCCGACTACGGCAAGACGATGACCGTCGCGGCCGTGCCAGAGGACCATCAGCTCGAAGCCGAGGACTACCGGGCGAAGCTGTTCGATGTGCTCAGTGAATCGGACGACAAGGACCTTATCACGTCGGCGTTGCTCGATGGCCAAACGCCGGACCCGGCGAAGGTGCGGCAACTCGTCCGCGAACAGACGCTGGCCCGCCGCATCTACCCCGTCCTCGCCGGCAGCGGCCGCGAGCATATCGGCATCCAACCGCTACTCGACGCGGTCACGTACTACCTGCCGAGTCCGCTCGACCGCCCGCCGGTGGTGGGCACCAACCCGAAGGGGAAAAAAGAGGAGCGGCGCAAGCCCGACCCGAAGGAGCCGTTCTGCGGCCTCGTGTTCAAGGCCGTCGGCCACCCGAACGGCAACCGCTTCTTCATCCGCGTCTACAGCGGTATCATGAAGCCGAACATGCGGGCCTTCAACACCGGCAAGGACATGAAGGAGAACATCGCGAAAATCTTCCACGTCTACGCCGACCCGAATCGCGGCCTGGAAGAAGTCGATGCGGCCCCGGCCGGCGACATCGTCTGCGTGCTGGGCCTGAAGGAGTCGATCACTGGCGACACGCTCTGCGAGACGGCCCACCCGATCTTGCTCGAAACGATCACCTTCGCGGAAGCGGTCGTTAGTCAGTCGATCGAACCCGAATCCGGGGCCGACAAGGACAAGCTGGTCAGCTCGCTGGCACTCTTGCAACTCGAAGACCCGACGTTCAAGGTGAAGCTCGACAAGGACACCGCGCAGACGGTGATGAGCGGCATGGGCACGCTGCACTTGGAAGTGAAGCGGCACCGCCTCGAACGCGACTTCCGCCTGAAGGTGCGGGTGGGCAAGCCGCGGGTGAGCTACCGCGAGATGCTGATTTCCGGCAAGACGGTCGAGGTGGAAATCGACCGCATGGGCGACAAGCAGGTGTACGCGAAGCTGCGGGTGTCGTTCACGAACTTCCGCGTCGAGAAACCGGTGGTGGTGAACAACGGCGTCGGCCCGGAGGCGCTGCCGCCGCTGTTCGCCGAAGCGGCCGAGCGCGGGCTGTTCGACGCGCTGCAAACGGGCGAACTCGGCTACCCGATGATGAACGTGCAGGCGACGATCACCGATGCGAAGTTCGACGTGAACCTGAGCAGCGAGGACGCCTTCACGAAGGCGGCCGTGCAGGCGTACCGCGATGCGGTCGAGGGGAACATCCAACTCATGGAGCCGATCATGCGCGTGACGGTGACGGTGCCGAACGAGTTCGTCGGCAACATCACCGGCGACCTGAGCAGCCGCCGCGGCGTCATCGAACGACAGGAACCGCTCGGCTCGGGCGGCACCTTCGAGGTGGAAGCGTTCGTGCCGTTGCGGCTGCTGTTCGACTACGCCGACCGCGTGCGCAGCCTGAGCCAGGGCCGGGCCGCGAGCAGCATGGAGCCGCACAGCTACGAACCCGCCCCCGCGGAAGTGCGGCGGGAGATGCTGGGAGAGTGACGACAGTTTTGGCGAGCCGAGCACCGTAAGGTGCCGGGTGAATGGCGTAGCCATTCACCCGCCGGCCGTGGCGATCCCGTCCTGAAACAGTCGTGTGCCGGGTGACTGGCTTTGCGATTCACCCGGCACCTTACGGTGCTCGGCTCGCCAAGTCGTTCTACACCCTCCCCGCGTACAGCACGCGCGGGTCGGCCACGCCCGGCAGCCAGAGTTTCAACCCGTCGTCGCACGTCACCACGCCGCCGGGGCGGCCGGCCGTGTGTTCCGCGAGGATCGCTTCCAGTGCCTGCACGGCGGCCACGCAGTTGCGGTCGGCCGACAGGTCGTTGTATGCCAGGTGGGCCATCGTCTGCCAGCGTTCGCGGCGGTCGCCGGGGCCGTGCTCGACGAACGCCACCTCCTCGAAGCATCGGCGGATCACTTCAATGCCGTAGCCGCGTTGCGATGGCTCGTTCCACGGCTCGACGAAGGTGCCGTTGTAGTGGTGGTTCGGCGTGTTCTTCAACTCGTTCGGCGTGCGGCCCTCGACGGTCAGTTCCACGCCGCGCTTCCGCTGGTGGGCGAGCCACACGCCGTTATCGAAGCGGAACTGCACCTCCTGATCGACGTAACCGGGGAAGTTGTCCGGAGTCACCCAACTCGTGTGAATGTCGAAGCTCGCCTCGCGGCTGTCGGGGTGGGTGTACGTCACCTGCATCTGCGTCGAGTCCCACGTCGGGCCGGCGGCGGGGCCGACGATTCCGCGCTGGCCGGTCGCCGTGATGCGGGCCAACTTCCAGGCGGGGCCGAAGGTGAAGTCGATGAGCTTCAGGTAATGGCACGCGACATAGGTGCCGGGGTTGCGGCCGGTCAGCCATTCGCTGAACTGCCCCGTCGAGATCGACTTCGGCTCCAGCAGCGAGCAGTAGCCGTTGTTGACGTGCCGAAGGGTGCCGTCGAGGACGTGCGTTCGCAGCTTCTTGTGATCGGGGTCGAGCAGCTTGTGATAGACGACCTTCGCGAGAACTTCCTTCGCGTCGGCGAGGGCGCACAACTCGTCTAACTCCGCGAGCGATAGCACCGATGGCTTCTCGATGAGGACGTGCTTGCCGGCGGTCAGCGCCGCCTTCGCGGCGGCAAAGTGCCGGTCGTCCGGCGTGGCGACGCACACCACGTCTACGTCGCTCTTGGCGAGTTGATCGGCCGCGTTCTCGCCGGTGAGGTTCGCGAAGGGTTGGGGTGCGCGTGCCCGATACTTCTCGGCTCGCGTGCCGGTGCGAGTGGCGACGGCCGCCAGATCGACTTCCACGAGGCCGAAGTCGCGACGGAAGAGGCCGTCGCGGTGGACCTGCTCGAAGAACGGCCGGTACGTCTCGTCGAAGATCATGCCGAGACCGACCATGCCGGCCCGGATACGCGGGGTGTACATAGAGGGAGTTTAAGGAAAACCGATTTCACCGCAGAAGGCACGAGAGGGCACGAGAGGAAAACCAAAGAGAGTTCTGAAGACCGTGTTTTGAACTCTCCTCTGTCTTTCTCATGTGCCCTCACGTGCCCTCTGCGGTGAATCGTCTTCTTCTATCGGAGGGAATCGAGAATCTTCAGCCGCATCGCCGACAGGGCCGGTACCAGCCCGCCGAGGCGGCCCATGACGAGCGTGAACAGCATGCCCATCGCCATCACTTGCGCGTCCACGTTGATGGTCAGTGCGATGCTCTTGCCGCCGGGGCCGCCGCCGCCGCTACTGAGCGTACTCGTACTCGCCCGGCCGTCGGCCAGTGCCCAGGCTAGCAGGCAGCCCATCGCGCCGCCGATGACGGCGATGGTCAGCGATTCGAGCATGAACGACACCATCACCTGCCACCGCTTGAAGCCGAGCAACCGCAGCACGCCGATGTCGCGGATGCGCTGAGCGATGCTCGCGAACATCGTCGTCATCATGCCGAACACGCCGCCGATGGCCATGACCACGGCCACCACCACGACGGCCACCAGGAAAAAGTTGTTCGTCTTCGTCAGTTCCGCATAGTAGTCGGGTTCGCTGAACGCTTTCAGCTTCTGTTGCGTGTACCGCTTGGTCAGGTGGTAGGCCATCGCTCGCGATGCCGCTCGCGTGTCGGCGTCGGTGCGGAGGACGAGCGTGGTGTACTTCTCCTTGCCGAACGGCTGGTAAATGCGGCTGAACCGCTTCACCCAGATTTCGCTGCCGAAGGTCGTGCCCTCGCTCCTCATGATGCCGGTGACGACCCACTCGACCTCGCCGAGCGTGAACACATCGCCGACGCCGAGCGGCTTCTTGTCAGGGCGGTCTTCGCCGAGCACGCCGGCCACGCCCTCGCCGAGCACGCACTCGATCTGACTCTTGTCGTTCACACCCGACGAGCGGAACCACCGACCGCCAGGATAGATTTGGATGTTGTGGACCTCGGCCGCCACGTCGGCGTCTTCCAGGCTGCGGACCTGCACGAACCGACGCCGCGGCGGGTTCGAGTTTGGCACGGGCATGTTGATCGCGTAGTACGTCTCCTTGCTGGCCAGGGCCATCGGCTTGCCGCCGCGATCGACCGTCTTCACGCGAATCGGCGTCTTCAGCACGCGGTCCTTCTCGTCGAGTTCGACCACGACGCGCTCGACATTATCCAGGTCGCCGTAGCCGAGGTTGCTGAAGATTTCGTCGGTCGAGCCGTCGGACAGGGCGAAGACATTGCCGGGCACGCCGCTGTTCTCGGTCAGGTTGTTCATGCCGTTGACGAAGGCGAGCAGGAACGTGAGCAGCCCGATGACGGCCATGAACGCGATGGCCGTCATGAGGTTCGTTTTCCAGCGCACGCGGACATTGCGGAGGTTGTACGCCAGCGGCACCTTGCCGATGAAGACAAGGATGACCAGGTCGAAGGCGTAGATCGCGAGAATGACGAACGGCCAGTGTTCGATCATCGCGGGCGGTAGGCGTTCGTGCAGGGGCGTCCGCAGGAACTTCTGCGTCTCGGCCGGCAGCTTCGACAGTTTCTCTTCGCGCTCGCGTTCGGTCTTGCCCATGAAGTCGCTGATGGCCGGCGTGAACGTGCGGCCGATGACGCCGAACGATCCCTTCTCGGGCAGCGGCAGGCGGGTGACGAGTTCGACCGACACAGCCAGCACCGTGACCAGCACGATCAGGCCGGTCAGCAGCGCGAAGATTCGCTTCAGCGTTCGCCGTAGTCGCGAGCCGCGGGCGGACGTGGTGTCTTCGAGGACGGACTCTTGCGACAGGAACGCGGGCACCGCGAGCAGCAGCACCGACAGCGGCAGCAGCGACAGCCCGAGGACGAACATCGTCGCCAGGCTCGTGGCGAGCAGCTTCAGGAGGCGATAAGCGAGACGCGTGAGGAAGAGCATGAACGAATCACTCTTGGGGAAGCCTGCCATCGACCGGTCTTCGGCCCCGGATGGGGCCGCGGAGTGTAGCCACGGGTGGAGCGCAGCGCAACCCGTGGAAGTCTCGCGCGAAGACTCTGCCCCGGAGGGGGCAGCGGAACGTCGGACCCGCCCTCCGCTGCCCCTCCGGGGCAGAAGACCTCACGCT
>JBBQCQ010000189.1:0-6927 GCA_038318835.1 Gemmatales bacterium
AGGGGGCGAACCACGACGACCGTGCGATCGTCGGCCGGGTGACCATTCGTGAAGGCGTCCAGGTCCGCCAGGATATTCGCGAGCAGTGCCTCGGCGTTCGCAGCCGGGGTCGCCAGGGATTCGTCTAACCGCTCCACGCCGAACACGTCGCCACCCCGGTCGATGGCTTCCGTCACACCATCGGTGAAGAACACCACCTGATCGCCGGGCCCGAATGGGATAGTCTGTTCGGCGTAGATCGTGCCAGGCGGGTTGATGCCGAGTGGCAACCGCTGCACGCGGTTGAGCGGCACAAGCGACCCACCGGCCGCACGCAACACCCGCGGCGGCACATGCCCCGCACTCGCGTAAGTCAGCGTGTGGTTGGCGGGGTCGAAGACGGCCGCGAACGCGGTGATGAAGCTGCCCGAGTGCCGGTTGTACCGGTCCACGAGGTTCGCGTTCAGGTGCGTAAGGAACGCCCCGGGCCGGCCCGGCTTGGCCGTCGCCGCGTGGGCGATGCTATGCGTGATGGCCATGAGCACGGCCGCCGGTGTGCCGTGTCCGCTCACGTCGGCGATGAGTACACCCAGCGTGCCGTCAGGCAGCGGGAAGAAGTCGTAGTAGTCGCCGCCCGCCCGGTTGGCCGTGCGGTAGTGGGCGGCCACCTCCAACCCCGGCACCTGGGGCAGTTCCGCCGGCAACAGCGAGTGCTGAAGTTCCGCGATCTCGCGAATCTCGGCGTCAGTCGTCTCGTAGGCCCGCTTCAGCCGTTGCGACAGCACGAGTGTCTGAGCCGCCCGGCCGAACAGGTTCGTCATCCACACCAGTTCGGGAATCTGTTCGGGTGGGAAGGCGTGCGGGTCTTCGCGAGTCAGGACGACCGTGTACAACACCTCGCCGTGCTCGAACACGGGGATGGCCAGGAGCGACCGCTGCCCATCCAGGAAGTTGCTCGCCGGGTCGCCGTCGGCCAGTACGAGGTCGTCGATCAACCGCGGTTCGTCGGCGTAGAGCAGTTCCTCGAACACGCCGCCGGTCACGATCGGGAAGCGGTCCCAGTGGGCGATGGGGTCGGGTACGTCCTTCCACAAGTTGAACCGCGTCACCCGCACGTCGGGCGGTTCGACCCCGCGGCGCGAGAGCGTGAGTTGTCGGGCGGTCGGGAAGAGTTGGCCCATCCGCCCGGCAAAGACGCGGTACATCTCTTGCGGGTCGGAGTATCGGCTGAGTTCGCGCATCAGGTCGGAACTGATGGTCAGCCGTGCCCGCCAGTTGCGGGTGCGGGTATCGAAGAAATCGGGAGCAAGATTCATCGGTCCGCCTCCGGCGGAGTCGAGGAAAGGCCCGGCGAGTGTGGCCAGGGGAGGCGACGGGCTACCGACCATGTCACCCGATACGCCGTCGGAATGCAAGAACGGAATTGGAAATCGACCGCCCAAACGGAAGTCTCGGCGTCGCGCTCTTGTCAACGCCGGGGGCAGGTCTATAGAGTTGCAAGAGATGCACCCGTAGCTCAACTGGATAGAGTGTCGGCCTCCGAAGCCGAAGGTTACAGGTTCAACTCCTGTCGGGTGTACTGGAAAATCAGGGATTCTAAACCAGTCAACATCGTCGTTTACCGAACCCACCGGCGAACGATCCGGCAGTTGGTTCTCTTGTCCACTTCCCGGGTTGGGAAAATTAGGCCCCCCCGATAAAGTCTCCGCCACCGGCAGAAAGCGTCTCACTCGGCTCGGCACACGTCCTTCCCTCAAAACTGATTCCACAGAGCACCTGTTTTTTCAGGAAACGGAGAAATTCCCGATTGTGGATTGACACCGAGTCGGGATTCACCGTATATACACTATTGATGAGTTTTTTTCCTCTTCTCGCTCTTCTACTCTCTTCCAGGTGTCGTATGGCCAAATCATTCCCACAACGTGGGACACCCTCGAAATCCGGGTTCACCCTGATCGAGCTGCTCGTCGTCATTGCGATCATCGCGATTCTCATCGGCCTCCTGCTGCCCGCCGTTCAGAAGGTCCGGGAAGCCGCCGCGCGTGCCAAGTGCACAAACAATCTCAAGCAACAAGGGATTGCGATTCACGCCTACCACGACACGAACGGGTTCTTCCCGGTCGGTGGGCTGGGCCAGGATCAACGGCCCGTCGGAAACCCGACCGCGCCATTCTCAACGGGTGACGGCAGTAGCTGGATGGTGTGGATTCTTCCGTACATCGAACAGAGCGCAATGTTCAATCGGATGACCTTCACCGGCGAGTCCGGTTGGAACAATCCAACCGACCAGAACAACCTCATGGCGTCAGCCAACGTCAACGCTCAGGCCGCGAACGGCGCTCTGATCAATACGTACCGCTGCCCGTCGGACAATAAGCAGCCGATGGTGAACTGCAACGGCTGGATGAACCTCGCGAGCAGTTTGCCCGGCATCAACGTGACCCGGTCGAGCTATGTCGGTATCGCCGGTGCGGTGGACAACATCGACGGCACGGGTGCCTTCCGGGAAGTGCGAACCTCGACCGGGTGGTCTGGCTCTGGGATTATGTCCGTGGGGGGATTGCTGCCCCCGGGCTTCCGTCGGATCACGATGAGTGGGGGCATTCCTGACGGCACCAGCAACACCATGATGGTCTCCGAAGGGGCGGCGACGCTCGTGGAAAGCAATGGCACGCGGCACGAAGACTGGGGTCCGAGTTCCAACGGTGGTTTCTTGCTCGGTGGCGGTGAAACCAGCACTGGCAATAACACAGCCAATGACTGCCGCGGGTTCAACTTCGTCACTGTTCGCTATCGCGTCAATCAGAATACCAACTGGGCGAACAACCAGGGATCGACCGGGGTCGGGAACCAGGGTGCGAACGAGCCGCTGGGATCGAATCACACCGGCGGGGTGAACGGACTTCTCGGCGACGGCTCGGTTCGGTTCGTGCGGGACTCGATCGATTTGGTTACGCTCGCGCGTCTTTCGACCCGTGACGACGGCGGAGTGTTCACTCTCGATTGATCGCAGACAAGTTTGGAATTCGTAACTTCCCGAGGAACGGAATCGAGTCGAACTCGATTCCGTTCCTCGCCTTTCCTCCCTAAACAACCACACAACCTCATGAAAATTCTCGCGCCAACATTCGCGATCCTCTTGAGCCTCGCAAGCTTCGGCTGCGGTCCGGGAACCGTCAAGCCGCCACCGTATGCCAACGTCACCGGGAAGGTTTCCTTCAATGGGAAGCCGATCGACAAGGGCACGATCACCTTCTCCACCGACGGTCGGCCGCCGAGCATTATCGACATCGCCGATGGCAAGTTCAGCGGACAGGCCATGACCGGCTCCAACAAAGTCAGCGTTTCGTACCGGCACAAGTCTGCGCAAGCGGCCAACCTGCCGCCGGACGTGCAGAGCCGACTCAAAAACCAGGGCAGCAACGGCCCCATGTCGGGCAACCCTAATGTCAACACGGATGAGATTGGGACGGAAGAAATGATCCCACCCGATTGGGGGGCCAGTTCCAAGCAAGTTCGCGTCGTCGAAGCCGGGGCGCAGAACACCTTCGAGTTTGACATCAAAGGCAAGCAATGAGTCGAGATGGCATCGACCGCCGTGCGAACGACCGCCGGCGGTCGATGATTTTGATCGTCTCTCTGGGTTTGATCACATCGTCGATCCTCGGGTGTTCGGCCGGTTCCCTTCCGCCCACCGATCTTCCCTCCGCCGACCGCGAGATGTTTGAAGACGCCACTGATCGCCTCGGCGTGCGGTTCACTCACGACTGCGGAAACCCGGCCGACTATTCGATGGTTCGGCTCATGGGTTCCGGGTGTGCAATCTTCGATGCGAACGGCGACGGCCGCCCCGACATCTTGCTGCTGCAAAACGCTGGCCCGTCCTCGACCGCCAAGAACCAACTCTACCTCCAGGGCGAAGACGGTCGCTTCGCGAACGCCTCGGATGGTTCGGGCCTGGACATTGCGGGCCACAACATGGGCGTGGCCATCGGCGACATCGACGGCGACGACCGGCCAGACGTGCTCCTCACGCAATACCTCGGTGCGAGACTCTTCCGAAACCTCGGCGGTGGGAAGTTCCTCGACGTGACCGCCACGAGCGGGATTGCGAACCCGTTCTGGGGCACTTCGGCGTCGTTCGTGGACTACGACCGCGACGGCCGATTGGACGTGGTCATTTTGAACTACCTGGCCTATGATCCGAAGGTCGAGTGTCAGGACACGGCCGGCAAACGCGACTTCTGCGGGCCGACGCACTTCCCGAAAGTCGGCCCGCCCGCCCAACTCTTTCGCAACCTCGGGCCGGGTCCAGATGGGGCGATTCGGTTCTCGAACACCACGATGTCGTCTGGCATCGGCCGCGTCTCGGGACCAGGTCTGGGGGTGTACTGTGCCGACCTGACCGGCGATGGGTGGCCGGATATTTTCGTCGCGAATGATGGGAGGGCGAACTACCTCTGGGTGAACCAGACGGACGGAACCTTCCGGGAGGAAGCGGTCGCCCGCGGCCTCGCCTTCACCGGCGACGGCAAAACGGCCGCGAACATGGGCGTGGCGGTCGGCGACGTGGATGGGGACGGGCTGAACGATCTGTTTGTCACGCACCTTACGACGGAGATGAATACCCTCTGGAAGCAAGGCCCAGCCGGGCGGTTCACCGATCGCACTCTGGCGGCGGCGGCCGTCGCCACCCGCTGGCGGGGAACGGGCTTCGGCACAGTCATAGCCGACTTCGACGCCGACGGTTGGCCCGACCTGGCCCTGGTCAATGGCCGCGTCATCCGCGGGCAGGACATGGCCGCCAACCTGCCCGACTTCTGGAAGCCCTACGGAGAACGGAACCAACTCCTCCGCAACGTGGCGGGAAAGTTCGTCGATGTCTCTTCGGCGAACCCGGCCTTTTGTGCCGTGCCGAACGTGGCCCGCGGATTGGCGGTCGGCGATCTGAACGGCGATGGGTTCCCCGATCTGGTCGTCAACTCGATCGGCGGGCCGGCAAAAGTTTACCTGAACCGGCCGACGGCTGCCCACTGGTTGGCAGTCGTCCCCCGGTTGTCCGACGGCCGCCTCGCGCACGGCGCGGAAGTAAGATTGCACGCCGGCGGGCGGGTTCGCCTTCGCGTGCTGCAACCGTCGGAGAGCTACCTCTCCAGCAACAATCCGGAAATCGTGTTCGGACTGAACGATCTCGCCCGATACGAGGAAATCGAGGTCCGTTGGCCGGACGGAAGCCGCTCGACACACCCGGCAGGCGAGGCGAATCGGCGGATGGTCATTCACCAACCGCGGCGCTGAACGGCCCGGCACTCGACCCACTCACGCATCACGACTTCGGCAGGAACACGCTGTGGATGCAACCTACGACGAACGAAGCACGGGCCTCCGCTCTCACGCCCGGCGACTCGCAGTGACGGCCGCGTTCGTGGCGTGCGCCGTCGTGGCCGGCTGTCACGCGGACCGCCCACTGGACCCGCCACCCACGCCCGCCGCCCCAACGGGTCCGGCCTGGTTCGAGGATGTGACCGACGCGGTCGGCTTGAACTTCGTGCAGGACACCGGCTCGACCGACAGCTACTTCATGCCGCAGTCGATGGTCGGCGGGTGTGCGGTGTTCGATGCCGACGGCGATGGGCGACTCGATGTGCTCGCTCTACAATCGGCGGGTCCGAATACGAATCGCACGAATAAATTGTTCCTGCAAACGTCCCCCGGCCGGTTCGAGGATCGCACGACCGGTTGCGGCCTGGACCTGGACGGGTACAACGCCGGTGTCGCGGTCGGCGACGTGAACAACGACGGCCGCCCGGACGTTCTCATCACGCAGTACGTCGGCACCAAGCTGTTCCTCAACCTCGGCGGCGGGAAGTTCCGCGACATCAGCACGGAAGCCGGCATCAACAACCCACTCTGGGGGTCGTCGGCCTGCTTCTTCGATTACGATCGCGACGGTTGGCTCGACCTCGTCGTCGTCAACTACCTGGACTACGACCGCTCGTGGCCGTGTACCGCCCCGGACGGCACGCGGGACTACTGCGGCCCGCGCACGTTCCCCGGCACGGCGGCCCGGCTGTTCCACAACCTCGGCGCGGCGAACTCCGTCCGATTTGAGGACGTGTCCGTGGCAAGCGGCATCGTCGGCAAGGTTGGCCCGGGGTTGGGCGTCTTCTGCGCCGACCTGACCGGCGACGACTGGCCGGATGTACTCATCACGAACGACGGCAAGCCGAACCACCTCTGGGTGAACCAGAAGAACGGCACCTTCAAGGAAGAGGCCGCGTCGCGGGGGATCGCCTATTCCGGCAACGGGCGAGCGTATGCCAACATGGGGATTGCCGTCGCGGACTACGACGGGAACGACTTGCTCGACACGTTCGTGACGCACCTTTCCACGGAGACGCACACCCTCTGGCAGCAGACCCAGCCGGGCATCTTCACCGATGGCACAATGGAATCGAAGGTGTTGCAGGCGCGCTGGCGCGGCACCGGCTTCGGGGCGGTCGGCGCAGACTTCGACCTGGACGGCTGGCCCGACATCGCGTTCGTGAACGGCCGGGTCTACTCGGGGCCGGTCCTGCCAGGGTCATCGCACCTGCCGACGTTTTGGCAGCCCTACGCCGAGCGGAACCAACTACTCCGCAACGTCGGCGGCGGGAAGTTCGAGGATGTGTCCGAGGCGAACCTCGCCTTTTGCGGACGCCCGAACGTGGCCCGCGGGCTGGCGGTGGGGGATTACGACGGCGACGGCCGCCCGGACTTGCTCGTGCTCTCCCTGGCCGACCGCGCTCGCCTCTATCGCAACATCACCACGTCTGGACACTGGCTCACGGTGAAGGCCGTCGATCCCACCAAGGGCGGCCGCGACCTGTACGGGACCGTGGTGCGGCTCATCGCCGGGAGTCGTCGGTTCGTGCAGGTCGTGCAACCCGGCCACAGCTACCTGTCGAG
>JBBQCQ010000190.1:0-6915 GCA_038318835.1 Gemmatales bacterium
CCGGTCGGCCTGATCGCGTCGGACTGGGGCGGCACGTCGTGCCAGTCGTGGACGAGCCGCGAGGCGCTCACGGCCAACAGCGACTTGAAGTACTACGTCGAGCAGTTTGACAATTCGATGAAGACCTACGACCCGGCGAAGGCCGACGAAAACTACAAGGCGGCGATGGCGAAATGGAAGACCGCGGCCGACAAGGCGAAGGCCGACGGCAAGCCGGCCCCGCAGGCCCCCCGCAAGCAGAACAACCCCGGTTCCAGCACCACGACGACAACGCTGTTTAACGGCATGATCGCGCCGATCACTCACTACGCCATCAAGGGGGCGATCTGGTATCAGGGCGAGTCGAACGCTGGCAAGGCCGCCGAGTATTACACGCTCTTCCCCGCGATGATTACCGACTGGCGCAAGCAGTGGGGCTACGACTTCCCGTTCTTCGCAGTGCAACTTGCTCCCTATAAGGGCGGCGGTAGCGGCCTGGACTACGCGGAACTGCGGGACGCCCAAGTTCACGCCACGAAGACGCTCAAGAACGTCGGCATCGCGATCATCACCGACGCCGGCGATGAGAATGACATCCACCCGCAGAAGAAAGAACCGGTCGGCGACCGCCTGGCCCTGGCCGCCCGCGGCATGGCTTACGGCGAGAAGGTCGAGTATCAGGGGCCGACGTACAAGACCATGACCGCCGACGGCGGCAAGGTGAAGGTCGCCTTCGACCACGCGGCCGGCCTGTCGGCCAAGGGGGACACGCTCAACGGGTTCATGGTGTGCGGCGAAGACAAGAAGTTCTACCCGGCGAAGGCGACCATCGAAGGCGAGAACGTGATCGTGTCGAACGAGAACGTGGCCAAGCCGGTGGCCGTGCGCTACGGCTGGGTGAACTTCGCGAAGCCGGAGTTGAACCTGTTCAACAAGGCCGGCCTGCCGGCGGTGCCGTTCCGCAGTGACAACTACCCGCTGACGACGGCGATCAAGAAGTAAAGCCGAAAGCCCAAACGGCACGCGGACGACGCGGATTTTGAACGCCGGATCAACACGGATCAGACCTAAAATCCGATTAGGTTTTTATCCGCGTTCTCCGCGTCTTCAGATCCGCGTCGTCCGCGTTCCGTTATTGCTCCTGGGAACCCCGAATGTCGAAATCAGTGGTCATCGTCGGCGGTGGTGTTATTGGCACCGCGTGCGCCTATTACCTCACGCGGTCCGGGTGGCGGGTCACGGTGCTGGATCGCAGCACCGTCGGCGGGGCGTGTTCGCACGGCAACTGCGGGTACGTCTGCCCGAGCCACGTTCTGCCGCACGCCGGGCCGGGGGCGGTGTGGGCCACGATGAAGACGCTGTTCGAGAAGAACTCGCCGTTGAAGCTTCGGCCATGGTCGGTGCTGTCGAAGTTGAGCTGGTTCCTCGGCTTCGCCCGCCGGTGCAATGAGCGCGACCTGCTCGCCGCCGCCGCCGGCATTCAGGCTCTGTTGAACTCGTCCCGCACGCTTTACGACGAACTGCTAGATCGCGAGCGCATCGCCTGCGAGTGGGAGACGAAGGGGCTGCTGTTCGCGTTCCACACGCCGCACGCGTTCGAGCACTACGCGGCCGTCGATGCGATGCTGCGCGAGAAGTTCGCCATGCCGGCCGAGCGATACGACGCCGACGCAATGCTAAAACTCGAACCGGCCCTGAAGCCCGGCACCGTGTCGGGCGGCTACCTGTACACGTCCGATGCGCAACTGCGGCCAGATCGCCTCATGAGCGGCTGGCGGGCGGTGGTCGAATCGGCCGGCGGCGTCTTCCGCGAGAACTGCGACTTCACCGGCTTCGTCGCGAAGGGCACGAAGGCTATCGCCGCCAAAACTTCGCAGGGCGAGATCGAGGCCGATGCCTTCGTCGTCGCGACCGGCGCGTGGACGCCGCTGCTGAATACGCACCTCGGCTGCAGGGTTCCGATCGTGCCGGGCAAGGGGTACTCGATCACGATGCCGCGGCCGGCCGTCTGTCCAACGTATCCGCTAATCTTCGAGGAACACCGCGTGGCGGTCAGCCCGTTCCAGACCGGCTACCGGATCGGCTCGACGATGGAGTTCGCCGGCTACGACTCGTCGATGAACCCGAAGCGCCTCGGCCTATTGCGCGATGGGGCCGCCTTCTATTTGAAGGAGCCGACCTGCGAGCCGGTGCAGGAACAATGGTGGGGCTGGCGGCCGATGGTCTACGACGGCAAGCCGATCATCGACCGCAGCCCGAAGCTGACGAATGTGCTGATCGCCGCCGGACACGGCATGCTCGGCCTCTCGATGGCAACTGGCACGGGAAAACTCGTTCGCGAACTGCTCAACGACGAACCGCCGCACGTGGACCCGGCGCACTTTTCGCTGTCGCGGTTCTGACCCCCCGCGGTTAAGATGCGAACAGACGACCGGAGCACGACGACATGACCGCGATCCCCGATCTTCCACGCGCCACGACGAAGTCGATGGCCGACTTCCTCCGCGACCTCGGCGACGTTCCGCCGGAACGGGTGCGCATGATCCCCCCACCAAGCACAGCGACACTTGCCGACCTGATCGAGGCGAACGAGAACGGAAACGGCCTCCCGTGCGAGTGGATCGACGGCACGCTGGTGGAGAAAGCGATGGGGCAGTACGAGTCGTGGCTCGCGGCAATCATCAGCTACCTCTTCATGGATCATTTGACGAAGCACGATGTCGGCATGCTCCTCGGCGAGGCCGGCGTGCTCCGCATTCTGCCGAACATCGGCCGAGCCGGCGACGTGACATTCATTGCGTGGACGAGCCTACCCGACGGCCGCCCGCTTCCGCGGGAAGATTCGGTGCCCGAACTCGTACCTGACCTCGTCGTCGAAGTGTTGAGCGAGAGCAACCGCCCCGGCGAGATGGCCCGCAAACGCCGCGAGTACTTCACCGCCGGTGTCAAGCAAGTCTGGGAGATCGACCCGGAAACGCAAACCGCCCGTGCGTACACGGGCGAGGATGCGTTCGCCGACGTGCCGGCGGGCGGCACCCTCATGGCGAACGACGTGCTGCCGGGGTTCAGCCTGTCGCTCGCCTACGTCTTCGCGAGGGCGGCGCGGATGCGCGGTGGTGAGTGACCCGCGCCCCATTCCGTAGACTTCGCGTCGCGGCTCACCAGTCCTACTTCGCCGCCGTGAACTCTTTCGCCTTCGCTTCGCACTGCTCGACCGTCATCTCGCCCTCTTGCACCCAGACGCGGTACTTCAGCTTCAGCGGGTGGGCCGGCGTCAGGTCGTACTCGAAGTAGTCGCCGAAGCGGCCGTAGTCCCGCTCGCTGCCGCGGGTCTCCTTCGGGTTGTCCGGGTGGTTGATCCGCAGGGCCGTGTACCGCTTGTCAGCCACCACGAAACTGCACGCGTTCCACGGCAGGTTGACCGTCTTCGCGTCCTTGCCCTTCGCGTCCCAGTTGCGGGTCTCGCCGACCTTCCCCTTACCGTCCGGCCGCAGGTAGTAGGTGTTCGCCTTGCCGTTCTTGCTGACTTCCTGGTTCGCCCGGAAGTGGAACCCGGCGTGCTGCGGGTCGCCGTCGAGACGCACCTTCGGCAGCTTCGTCGTCAGCACCGTGGACCAGTCGATCTGCGTACCGTCAGTGGTGTGTGGCACGACCACGGTTCGCGTCTCCTCGGCGAACGTCTTGCCGTCGGTGCCGTGCCACGAGATTTCAGCCACTTGTGTCGCCGACTTCGCGTCGGCCTTCTGCTCGACGATCTTGTCGACGTTGCTAAAGACGTTGTTTGTGCCGTGCCAGATGTCGGCCGTCTGCTTGTCGCCGTAGGTGATCTTGTTGAACCCGAAGAAGATGCCGCGGTGGTGCGGGAACAGGAAGTCCTTCGTCAGCGGGTGGGCACCGCTGCTCAGGTTCACGTCCCCGGTCTTCGGGTCGAACACCTGATGGAACGGCTTGAAGCTCATGTAGTGCGTGTCCTTCGTCGTCCCGTCGCGGGGCTTGTTGACGAAGCGGACCACCTTGCGGTCGCCGAACTTCAGGTCGGTGTACTCGCCCTTCATTTCCTCGAAGTGGAAGGCGTCCTTCGGGGCTTGGGCCGAAAGGAGGCTGACGCCCAGGAAGAGGGCGGCCAGGGAGTAGGAGAGGCGGTTCATGGGACTCACTTGCTGAAGACGAATTTCTTCGGGTTACCCGTGCCGAGGGGACCGCCGCGCGGTCGCCACAATACTATCGCTTCGATCTCCGTCGCCAACGCGAAATCTTTGTCCGTGATGCCGCCGGCATCGTGCGTCTTGAGCTTCACCCAGAGCTTGCCCCAACTCACGCTCAGGTCGGCGTGGTGCCACGCGGCTTCGCACAGGTAGCCGACGGCGTTGACGGCCATCAGCGTCTGCGGCCACCCGTCGGTGTTGTACTTCCGGCGAATCCAGCCGTCTTCGAGGTACCACTCGGTCAGCCCGTGTTCGACGAGCTGGGCCGCCACTTCCTCGTCGGAATAAGTTTTCTTCTCGGCCATCGTTGTTCCTCCGCCGCGGTTCCTCTATCACCCAACATACCATGACACCACGCGACCGCCTGCAAATCCTCTTCCGCGAACGGGCCTTGCAGTTCGGCGACTTCACGCTCGCGTCCGGCAAGAAGTCGTCGTACTACGTGAACTCGAAGAAGGTGCTTTTCCACGCGGAAGCGATCACGCTCCTCGGCGAACTGCTCTACGAGGCGACGGCTGACCTGGACATTCAGGCCATCGGCGGCCTCGAAGTCGGCGCGATCCCGATGGCCGCCGCCACGCTCACGGCGTTCCACCGCCACGGCCGGCCGCTGGAGGGCTTCTTCGTCCGTAAACAGGCAAAGGAACACGGCAGCAAGGAGCGACTCGAAGGCCAGGTGAAGGCCGGCGACAACGTCGCCGTCATCGACGACGTGCTGACGACCGGCGGTAGCGTCGTGCAGGCCATCGAAGCTGTGGAAGCACTCGGCGCACGGGTGCTGCGGGTGGTGTGCATCTGCGACCGCCTGCAAGGTGCCCGCGAGGCACTGGCGAAGTACGACTTCCGGCCGATCTTCACCATTCAGGATTTCGGCATCGAGCCGCCAAAGAACTGAATTACGAGAGGGAACCGATGCGTTACGCTGCCGTGATCGAGTACATCAAGGACGCCGCGAAGGTCGGCGAAGTCCGCCCGAAGCACCGCGAGTACCTGGATTCGCTACTGAAGGGCGGGCAGTTGGCGTGTGCCGGGCCTTTCCTCGACGACTTTGGGGCACTGATCGTGTACGAAGCCGACTCCGTCGAGGCGGCCGAAAAGCTCATCCGGGCCGACCCGTTCCACGCGGCCGGCATCTTCGTGCGGTGGGACGTGCGGCCGTGGAAGGTGGTCTTCCACAACCCCGACGTGATGACGAAATAGACGATGCGAGAGCCACAGGCACGGCCGTGCCTGTGGCTCTCGCGTCGTCTATTTAACCGCCAGCACCGCGTCGATGGGCGTGGTCGTTCGACAGCCGGTCACGTCGCCGAAACCCACGCCCTTCAGCAGTTGCTCGTACTCGCCGAGCGTTCGCTCGCGGCCTTCGGTGCAGGTGAGCATGTTCAGGTCTTGCAACTGTGCCCACCGCGGGCCGGACTTGTCTTCGAGTAACAGCTTCTCGGCCAGCAGCAAGCCGCCGCCCTTCGGCAACGCTTCGTAGATTCGCGTCAGGAGCTTCACGCACTTCTCTTCTGACCAGTCGTGCAGAATCCGGCCGAGCGTGTACAGGTCCGCCGACGGAATCGCGTCGCTGAAGAAGTCGCCGGCCACCACCTGAATGCGATCCGCGACGCCGCTTTCGCCGACAATCTCGTTTGCCAGCGGCACGGCCGCGGCTAGGTCGAAGACGATCCCCTTCAGGTGCGGCCACCGCTTGCAGAGCGCAATCGTCAGGTGGCCGGTCGCGCCGCCGAGGTCGGCCACGGTGGTGAACCGCGACAGGTCGAAGGCGTTCGCGACGGCCGGCGAACTCATCATGCCGAAGCCGTGCATGCCCATGAGGAACTCGCGCTTGCGGCCCTCGTTCTCGAAGAAGTTGCTGAAGATCGGCCCGTCGGTGCCGTAGGTCTGCTTCCAGCGGTGCGTGCCCTCGCGGACGGCGTCTTCGAGGTTCGCCCACAGCTTCCAGATCACGTCGTTCGAGTAGTTGATGTACCCCGTCATCCGCAGCGGGCTGGTCGTCGTCAGATACGCACTGGCGGCAGGGGTATTGGCGTACTCCTGGCCGTCGCGCGCCAGCAGGCCGAGGCCGACGCAGGCGTTCAGCAGGCGGATGAGCGTGTCTTCGTGCGCCTTCGCGATCAGCGCCAGTTGTGAGCCGGTCTTAGGGCCGGTGGCCAGCGCGTCGAACAGCCCGAGCGAGACGGCCGCGAACATCGTCTTCGACCGCCGGAAGGATTCGATGTAATCCAGAACGAGCGAGGGGTCCGGCGGCGTAATGTCGGTCGGCATGGCGTGCCTCTCAAGCGGATGGTTTCGCGGGTCGTTCCACCAGTTCCCACAGCACATCGCGGCCGGCGAAGTACACATCGGAACCGCGGAAGTCGTGGACGCCGGGCTTCTCGCCGGGTTGCAGCGACCACGAATCGAGCGTGACGAAGAACTGCGACTGGAAGTAGCCGAAGTGCGCATCGGGAACCTTCCCCGGCTTGCCCGCGGGGCGCTTCAAGATTCGCATCTCGTCCACGCCGACCACCCGCAGGTGCAGCTTCACCAGCCGTGGGTCGTCGTCCAGATTTTTGATCGCCGGCATCACCCGCAGGATCACGTCCACGGTGAGAAGCCCCTTGCGATACACCTGCTTCACGCGCAGCAGGCGACTGCCGGCGAACTTGAACTGGCGGGCGAAGTTCGGCAGGTCTTGCGGGATGAGTTTGTTCATTTTTGGGGTCTGGGGTTTAGGGTCTGGGGT
>JBBQCQ010000191.1:0-6900 GCA_038318835.1 Gemmatales bacterium
CGGCAGCAGCACCGGCGGGCCGATGTACGGCGAGTACAGCACGCCCTCGCTACCGAGGTAGATGCTCCCCTGGTCGCTCAGCTTGCGGGAGCCGAGGTGCTTCAGCACTTCTGCGGGCGGCCGCTTCGGGCCGTTCGTCCAGTTCAGCGTCAGCGTCTCGGCCGTGTACTTCGTCTCCGGGAACGCGAACGTCACGGCCGTTTCCAGCCCCCAACTGTCGGCGTGGGCCGCCTCGCCGGTCGAGACGATCGTCTTCGGGGCGGTCAGGGCGAGCGAGTCGAAGACCGGGTCCAGGATGTGGCAGCCCATGTCGCCGAAGGTGCCGGCTCCGAAGTCGAGCCGCTTCCGCCACTCGCCGGGGTGGTAGTACCCCTTGATGAACGGCCGCTCGGCCGCGACGCCGAGCCAGCCGTCCCAGTCGAAGTTCGCCGGCACCTCATCCTTGCGTTCGGGGCGAGGGTTCTTGTCGCCCCACATCTTGCCCGACCAACTGTGGACTTCCTTCACCTTGCCGATGGCCCCACTTTGGATGAGTGCGACCACCGTGCGGTGCTCGGCCGACGAGTGAATCTGAATGCCCATCTGGGTGACGAGCTTCTTGTCGGCCGCGACCTTCGTCATCAGCCGCGACTCGGCCACCGTCTGCGTCAGCGGCTTCTGCGTGAAGCAGTGCAGCCCTTGCCGCAGCGCCCGCAGGCTGATCGCCGCGTGCATGTGGTCCGGCACGGACACGCACGCGGCGGTGAGGTTCTTCTCCTCGTCGAGCAGTTTCCGCCAGTCCTGGTAGACCTTCACGTCGGGGAATTTCTTCTTCAAGTCCGTGACCCGGCCGAGATCGACTTCCGCGACGGCGACAAGTTTGAAGTTCGGGCTGCGGGCCATCTCCGAGAAGTCGGCGAATGCCCGGCCGGCTCCCCCGAAGCCGGCGACGTTGACCGTCTCGCTCGGGGCGGCGGTCGCGTAGTTGCGAAGGAACGCCGGGGCCGTGAGTGCAACCGCGCCCTTCAGAGCCGACCGGCGGGTAATACGTGTCGTCATGGAGTCATCCTGAAGTGTGGGAATGGGCTGAAAGCCCACGGACGAACGTCCGTGGGAAGTGGGGAGAACGACTACTTCTCGATCCTCTTGATCTTCACGTTGCGGAAGGCGACCGGGTCGTTGTGCCCGGCAAACCCGAAGGTGCCGGTGGTGCGATCCTTGCCGGGGTGCGGCTTGCCGCCGAGGTACTCGGTCACTTTCGACAGGTCGCCGTCGAGGATCAGGTTGCCGTTCAGTTCGACCATGATCGTCGAACCTTTCACCGTGGTCTTCTGGAAGTTCCACTCGCCGATCGGCCGCTGGTAGCCGCGCTTCGCCGCGATCATGCCGTAGGCCGAGCCGTGCGCCTGACGCGGGTCGATGCCCTTATAGTCTTCGGCGAGAACCTGCAACTCGCACATGCCCTCGTAGGCCGTGTCCTTGCCGTTGCTCGGATAGCGGATCGCCAGGCCGTTGTTGCCGTTCGGCGGCAACTTGAACTCCATCGTCGTGACGAAGTCGGCGTACTCGTCCTTCGTGTGGAGCACGCCACCCTTCTTGGGCTTGCAAACAATCGCGCCGTCCACGACTTCGTAGTTCTCGACGGCTCCGGTCCACCCGGTCAGCGTCTTGCCGTCGAACAGTGGCGTCAGCCCTTCGCTCGCCTTCTTTTCGAGCATGGCGTTCGCCTCGGCCGGCGTGAACTCCTAGAGGAAGTTGTTCCGCCAGCGGATTTCGCCGCCGTGCGTTTGCAGCAGGAACTTGCCGACCTTCGGCAGCGGGTTCGTCTTGTCGAAGTAGCTCTCCAGCATCGCGTGATCGACGACGAGTTTGTCGTTCAGGTAGATCGTGGTGATCGAGCCGAGTTGGATGATGCGGAACTTGTTCCACTCGCCGAGCGGTTTGTCGGCCAGCACGAGCGGGTCTTTGCCCTGCTTGTACTTGGTATTGTTCCACAGTCCGCCGCTGCCGAACTTCTTGCCGAGGTTGGTCGGGTCTGCTTCGGTCGAGTCCCAGATTTGTACCTGCGGCGTGTTCTTCAAATAGATACCGCTGTCGGCCTTCGCGACGGTCTTGTACTCGATGTGGAACTCGTAGTCGCCGTAGTCCTTGTCGGTGGCCAGGTACGCCCCCTTGCCGTCGTTCACCAGCTCTTCGTTCTCGACCGTCCAGTGCTTCTTCGCGTCGGCCGTCCACTCCTCGACCTTCTTCGCCTGTTCCTCCGGCGGCAGCTTCGCCAGGTCTTGTGGGGCGGCCCCCTTGCTGTGGATGGCCCAGCCGTGCCAGCCGGTCAGGTCTTTGCCGTTGAAGAGGGCGGTAAAGCCGCTCGGCGGATCGACCGCGGTGGCCGTGAATGGCACGAGCAGGAGGAAGAGCATCGCCAGGGTGAACCGACGCATAACGAGGTTCCAAGTTGAGGAGGAATTGCGCTGCCGGGCAGCGGACACAGGAAGGTAGTTCGATCTTAGGCACACAAACGCGGATTGCTAGGGTCGTCACAGCCGGACGACGGTGCTAGTGCGGATCGACTCTTCGGCCGCCTCGATCATCTTTTGGGCGGTCACGGCATCTGCAAGCGGACTCAGCGGCGGCAGGTCGTGGCGAAGGCAGTCCACGAGGAAGTGCCGGACTTCATTCATGACGCTGCCCTGATACGCGGTGTACGTCTGCGAATGCACGAGGCCGGGCTTGATCTCGACATGATCGCGGTAGCTGTACCGGGTGCTGCCAGCCGTGCCGATGACCTTCACCATGACCGTCCACGGGTCGGCCGCGTGGTCGTCGGCCGCGAAGCTGGCGCAGAAGTGGGCGAGCGCGCCGTTGGCGAGCCGCATCTGCACCATCGCGATGTCTTCTTCCGGGTACTCCTGGTAGTGCAGGGTGGCCTTCATGGCGCACAGCTCGACCGGCTTGCCGACGAGGTAGAGCAGGATGTACGAGTGGTGGGTGAGAATTTGCCGCACGACGCCGGGGTATCGCTTGGCGACTTCCTCGGGGTGATGGATGTTGTACATCACATAGGCCGAGACGATCTTGCCGAGGTCGCCGCCGTCGACGAGTTCCTTCGTGCGTTGCATCGAGGCTTCGTAGACGTAGTTGTGCCCCGGCAGGCAGACGAGCTTCTTGGCGTCCGCGAGCGTCCGCATCTTCTCGATTTCTTCGACGGACTGCCCGACCGGCTTCTCGACGAGGACGTGCTTGCCGGCCTTGAGGGCCGCCTCGGTGTATTCGAGGTGTGTCTCCAGGTTCGTGAGGATGAACACTGCGTCGATGAGCGGGTCGGCGAGCATGGCCTCGATGGTCGGGTAGTTCTTGCAGCCGAACTGCTTGGCCCGTTCGTTCGCCCGTTCCTGGCTGCGGTTCCAGAGGCCGTAGAGCTTCGCCCCTGGCGTCCGCTGGACGGCCTTCGCGTGCAGAATCGCGATGTCGCCGGCCCCGATGAACCCGACGCCGATGGTATCTTTCGTGAGCTTCGCCATGTGCGGTCCTGGGTGGGAGAAGGTTCGCGAACAGTCTGAACTGCTTTATATGAGCAAGGGCGGGCCGACGGCCGGCGGCGGACGGACCTTGTCGAACTCGACCGAAACCGGGTAAAGTTCTCCTACCGACTCTCTCCCAGGTAGTCCATGCCCCGCGTCTGTCCGAGTTGTGAGCGTTCGTTGGCCGACGAGTCGGACGTCAAGTACTGCATGTACTGCGGTGCGAGGCTGATCGATACCCGCATTCACGGTCTGGCCGAACTCGACGACTCCGAGGCACAGTCACCCACCCTCATCCTCGAACCGGTCAGCGATTCGGACCTCACAGCCGACTATCGAACCGCGTCCGCCACGCCGCCGACCGCGACGGAGGTGGCCACCCCGGTGCGGGTCGGCATCTACCGCCTGCTCCGCAAACTCGGGACTGGCGGCATGGGGCAGGTCTTCGAGGCGGAATCCGACGAGGGCGGCGAACGGGTCGCGCTCAAGCTGCTGTCGCCGAAGCTGGTGACGAACCCGACCTCGGTGGAGCGGTTCAAGCAGGAAGGTCGCCTGGCCAGTCAGATCAGCCACCCGCGCTGCGTGTTCGTGTACGGCGTCGATGCCGAGGACGGGCGGCCGTTCATCGTCATGGAGTTGATGCCCGGCAGCACGCTCAAAGACCTGGTCGATCAGCGCGGCCCGCTGGCGTGGGACCGGGCCATTCACCGAATGCTCGACGTGCTCGATGGGTTGATCGAGGCCCACCGCCTGGGGATGCTTCACCGCGACGTGAAGCCCTCAAACTGCTTCCTGACCGACGACGACCGGGTGAAGATCGGCGACTTCGGCCTGTCGAAATCGCTCGATGGCCAAGGGCAGCAACAGAAGCAACTCACCAGCTCCGGGGCGTTCCTCGGCACCGTCCTGTTCGCGTCGCCGGAACAAATCCGCGGCGAGGAACTTGGCTACGATTCGGACGTGTACTCGGTCGCGGCCACGCTCTATTTCCTGATCGTCGGCCGCGCGCCGCACCACCACATCAGCATGACAGCCGCGCTGGCGAAGGTCATTTCCGAGCCGCCGCCGTCGATTCGGTCGCAGAAGCCGGACGTGCCGAAGACGATCGAGCGAGTCGTTTTCCGCGGGCTAGAACGCGACCGCAACCGGCGATTCGGCAGCCTCGAAGAGTTTCGCGACGCCCTGCACGACGTGCTGCCCGAACGGCAACTGCCCTCGCGGATGCGCACGCTCGTGTCGGCGTACCTCCTGGACGTGGTCTTCTGCCTGATCTGCCTGGCGACGCCCACGACGTGGCTGTACGAATCGCTGGCACCCCACACGGCCCACGCCAGCGACTGGGTGATTCTGTTGGTGACGTTCCTGTACTTCACAGTCGCCGAAGGGGTGTTCGGGGTGACCATCGGCAAGCTCCTGTTCCGCCTGCGGGCCACGAAGCTCGGCCGTGTCGGCCCGCCGGGATTGCGGGCCGCCGTTGTTCGCACGGGCGTGTTCCACATCCTCGCCGTCGGGCTGTTCCTCGTCACCGTCTGGACGTTTGCGATACCGGTCGTCGGTGCGTTCGTCGCTGGTATGGTCTTCCTGGCTGGCTCGGCCGGTCTGTTCTTCCAGCGGCGGTACTCGCCGACGCGCCAGGGCTTGCACGATTACGCGGCTGGCAGTCGGGTCGTGCAAAAGTCGCGGCCGCAGCACCGACCGTGGCTGACCAGTCAGTTTCGTAACCCGCTCGACCAGCCGAAGACCTACCCGAACCTGCCGGCCAGCGTCGGCGGCTTCCAGATTCTCGGCGTACTTGGCCCGCTGCCCGACGGGGCGGCCGTGTGGGTGGCCGAAGACGAAGCGTTGCGGCGGCGCATTCTGCTTTGGCTGCGGCCGGCGAAACTGCTGCCCGACGGCCTACCGCCCTCGCCCGTGCGGCCGGGCCGCCTGCGTGTGATTAGCACCGGGGAACTCATCTGGAACGACGGAGCCTACGGATGGGTCGCGTTCGTCGCCCCGACCGGCGCGCCGCTCATCGACGTGGTGACGAAGGAAGCCCCGCTGTCGTGGGCCGACGCGCGCATGGTGCTCGAACAGGTCGTGGCGGAACTGCGGGACAGCGAGGCCGACGCCACCACGCCGGCCCGCCTCGGTGTCGATCAACTGTGGGTCGAGCCGAACGGCCGCGTGCATCTACTAGAGTTTCCGGTGCCGTCGGTGAAGACGCCGACGCCGTTGGCCGGCGACCCGCTCGAACTCGTTCGGCACGTCGCCGCCGTGACGCTGGAAGGGGAAATTCAGCCGGCCGCGACCCGGATCGCGTCGCCGCTGTCACCGCAAGCCACACGGATCATCGATTCGCTGTTCGCCGCCAGCCCGCCGACGCTCGTCGCCGTTCGCCAGCAGTTGAAAGACAACCACGCGCATCCGCCGGAAGTCGGCGGAGGGATGCGCGCCGCCCACGTCGGCCTGATCCTCGCCATCTCCGGGTGGGCACTCGTCCTCATGCTTCTCGGGTCGATCGGGTTCAGCGTTCAGATCGCCCTGGACGCGGCCCAGGGTGCCCAGGACACCATCGATACCCTGGCCGGACTCAGTTCGCCGCAACAGGTCGAACAGTGGCGGGCCGCCGACCCGTATCTAAAGGACGTGCTCGCAGCGGAACTCCTCCCCACGATTCGGGAGAATCTGCAAACGCAGCACGCCCGAGACGAACAGTTGTGGCAGACCCAGCGGGACTTGTTGAGTCGCCCCGAACGGTTCGCGGCCGACTCCATCACGCGAGTCGCCCGCCCGCTCTCCAGTGGGATCGACGATCCCGCGTTCACGAAGCGGGCCGTGAAGCAGATTATGCTCGCGAGTTTGCCACCCCAGCAGCGGGAAGTGCTCGACCGCGAGGCCCGACGGCTGGCGGCGTGGCAGGTGATCGCCTTCATCCTGGGCGTGGCGCTCGTCTTCACGGCGTTCGCGTTCGCCTTCCACGGCGGCGCGTCGTACCTGCTCGCCGGCATCGCGCTCGTCCGCCGCGATGGCCGTGCCGCGTCGCGGTGGGCCTGTGCCGCCCGCGAGTTCCTCATGTGGCTGCCGCTGTTGTTCGTGCTGATCCTGAACATCGGCATCCAGGCCTACCACCCCGACTGGGTGTACGTCCGCCTCGGCTCGGCCGGGCTGACGGTCGCGATGCTGATCGGCTACTTATTCGTGGGCTTGCGATACCCGAACCGTGGGCCGCACGACGAACTCGTCGGCACCTACATGGTCCCGGCCTGACTCGAGGGCAGGCGGCCGAACTCCGCCCGGTATCGCGGCGTGAGCAGCAGCACCACCGTAATGATCGCGATGAGCAGCGACGGCAACTCAGCCAGAATCGTAAAGTCGAACCACCCGGCCTGTCCTTCCCGGAGGTTGAGTCGCTCGCAGAGCA
>JBBQCQ010000192.1:0-6890 GCA_038318835.1 Gemmatales bacterium
TTCGCCCAGGTGATCGACGCCCTGCTCGACACCGGCGACTTCAAGGGCGCGCTCGCCCTGCTGATGACCTGGCTGGCGGAAGCACCGAAGCCAGGGGCCGATGCCGAACTCGCGCCGGGGACCCACCTCGGCGTGCCGCTGCAAGACCCGTCGGCGTCGTTCGTGCGGCTCGCCTTCCGCTGGCTCAAGGGGCTGTGTGCCTCCGACCTGTCGGGCAGCAACAAGAGCGGCCTGATTCGCCGCTTCTTCGAGATGCTCGAAGCAAACGCCGAGGACCGCTGGCGGGTGCCGACGATCTCTCGCACCGGGGCCGCGATGGCCTCACCTGACGACGACGAGGATGACGACGAGGAAGCAGACGAGGATGACGACCTGTTCGCGTCGGCCTACGAGGGCATGTCGTTCCGTGACTCGGCCGAGGACGGCACAGACGGTTCGCTCGCCGATGGCGGCGGCAACCTGCCGCCGACCGACTTCCCGCTGGAGGCCGACTCCGACGCGCACGAAGACCGCCTGCGGTTCCTCGCCGCCGTCGCCCGCTGGTGGCGGACGGTCGCCCGCCCGGAACTGTGGCTGCCTTACGATGCGGCCGCATCGCATGCCCTCGGCGACTGGCTGAGTACGGCCCGCGAGAACCTGGCCACGCTGACCGAGTTCATCGACCGCCTGGCCGAGGTCGAACTGCCGGCCCCGTCCACCGGCGTCGATGGCATCATGGAGTTCGACCGCCGCCGCTCCTTGAAGGGGCACCTGCTGGATTTGGCCGTCTCGACCGTGGTGGAAACCGCGACGGCCATCCGCGCTCTCACCGCCGCGCTTACACGGGCCGCGGAACTTCCGCCGGCGGAAGCCGGCCCGCGTGGGGCGAGCGATCAGCCCGCCTGGGAAGAAGTGGCCGTGCGGCTGGAACGGGCCATCGCGTCGAACGATCCGGCCCTGGCCCGCAAGTTCGTGGCCGGCTTCGTGCCGCTGTTCCGCCACGAGCCGTTGTTGGTTCACCCACCCGCCGACGGTGGCCCACCCGGCCCTGCCGTTCGCACGCAGACGGCCCTGCACCTACTCGAATCGCTGCTCGCCCGGTTGCCGCGGCTCGGCCTACTCCGCGAGACGTATCAACTTACGAAGCTCGCCCGCGCGATGGAGCGGAACTCGCCGCCGGAAGGCCGCCGCGTCAGTTCCTTCGACCAACTCTTCCGCACGGCCGTGGCGAACGTGGCCGATGCCATGCTCGCGTCGATCGAGGCCCAGCCGAAGGAGACCGCCGACCCGAACGGCCTGTTCCCGGTCGTGCGGCAGGTGGCCGATTCCTTCCAGAAACTCTGGCTCGAACACAGCCACTCGCTGCGGCTGTCGGCCCTCGAATCGGTCCTCGACGACGACGAGTGGAACGAACTGGCGGCCTTCGTCCGCACCTACGGCGGCGAACTGTTCACGGTCCGGTTCCTGACGCTCTCGAACATCCGCGGCATCCTCACGCAGGGGGCCGAGACGTGGCTGAACAACCTCGCCGAGGCCGACGCGCAGGGCAACCTGAAGGCCGAGGACGACACGCCGAAGTTTCTGGAGGCGTGGAACGCGGCCGACGCCAACCGCACGCAGATTGCCCGCCACCTGGAGGTGGTGCTGCAATCGCTGGTCGAGCACTACGACGAGTACCGCGACTACAACACCACCACCACGCAGTCCGACTACGGCGAGAACCTGTACATCCTGCTCGACTTCCTGCGGCTGAAAGTGCAGTACGAGCGCGTCGCGTGGCGGCTCAAGCCGTTCGTGCTCGTCCACGAGGTGCTCTGCCGCCGCGGCCTCGACGATCTGGCCGGCAAGTGGCGGGAGTACATCCTCGGCAAGACGCAGAGCATCGCCGACGAGCTTCTGACGAAACTCGAAGCCCGCGAACAGGAACACAGCCTGCGGGTTCGGACCGTCCGCAACCGGCTGGAAGAGCGGTTCGTGCAGCCGCTGCAAATCGATCAAGCGGCCGCGCGAGTCGCCCGCGCCGCGGCCGTGGCCCGAGACGCATCGATGGCCGCGCACGGCGGCATATTGCCAGAAACCTCGCCGGTGTTCGTGGGCCTGCTGGAGGTGATCCGCCCGCTGGCCGAGTCGCCGTCGGGCGTGGGCCTGGACGTACCCGTGTGGCTACGGCGGCTCGAAGACGAATTGCGCAAGTTCCGCACGGGCCCCCGCCCCCCCGACGCCGATGAAGCCGACCCGCCAGATGACCCGCTGCTACCGCCGATCACGCGCATCGACTTCGCGGAACTGAAGCGACAACTCGCCGAGTGGGACAAAGCGATCGGGGAATAACCCGGCGAGCCAAGCACCGTCAGGTGCCGGGTGAGTATCGTTGCCATTCACCCGGCACCTGACGGTGCTCGGCTCGCCAATGGCTTGAACAACACCTCTACGTCCCGTTCCGCCCCGCGGGAGCGGGCTGGCGCGGCGACGGGATTACGCGGCCGTGGAATGGCTCGACGGGCGGCAGGTTCCACATGGCGTTACTGTGGATGCGGATTTCCGACGAATCGATGTGCATGACGTCGCCGGTCGCGTCGAGGCGGACGAGCCAGATTGTGTTAATGGACGGCCCGTAGTCGATGAGAAAATACGCGAGGCCGCTGCCCTTGGGTGTCTCGACCCAGATTTCGGGGTCGATGCGGTGAATGGCTGTCATGCAAAGACTCGAGGTAGAGTGCGTGCTCACATTTTAGGATACCCTCAACCGTGTCTACCAGTCGGAAAGTGCCAACTTTCCAGTGGTCGAGGAGGTGTCGGCTCAGCGGACCTGCGCGGACTTGATGAGGGGGATGGGGCCATGACAGTGCCGGGGGCAATCAGCCGATAAGAGATTGTGGCCATTGATGTGGGTGAAGGGGCGGAACACGAAGCCCCGGACGGAGCAGCCGCTCCCGCGGAAGCCCAGCGACCATACCTCGGTTCGCAAACAACTCCCGCCCGCAAGGGCACGGCCAACCCACCCGTCAACGCTACCCCGGCTGTGAGATGTGCGCAGCAAGGTCTTTAGGGACCCTCTCTTACCTCGACTTGTGCACTTCAAGGTGCCGGTGCCAACCCAGACAGCAAGAGTTCCCACACGTGGGCGGGAAGTTCTGTGATGGCTCCGTCCATCTTGGCCTTTTTGAAAACCCCTTCGGCCCAGTTAATACGGGCATGGGCAGATCGGGCTTTCTTAGACTTTGGCCGGAACGCTTCTACTACTGTTGGCCGGGCATGCTGAAGACTCGTCGGGCTTTCCCCTAATTTCGGCACAACTCATTCGAGAGGCTCACGAGTTGCATTTTCAGGCCCAGTTCGTCCCGCCACGGGCGGGGCATCACATCGGTACAGACTCGAACCACAAGGAAAAACTCATGAAGGCGTTGTGCTGGCATGGCACGAGCGACGTGCGTGTGGACACGGTCCCGGACCCGAAGATCGAGAACCCCCGCGACGCGATTATCAAGGTGACGGCGACGGCCATTTGCGGCTCGGACCTGCACCTGTACGACGGGTATATGCCGACGATGGAAGCCGGCGACATTCTCGGCCACGAGTTCATGGGTGAGGTCGTCGAACTCGGATCGGCCGTCACCAACCTGAAGAAGGGCGACCGTGTCGTCGTTCCCTTTCCCTTGGCCTGCGGATCGTGCTTCTTCTGCCAGAAGACGTTGTACTCGTGCTGCGATAATTCGAACCCGAACAAAAAGATCGCCGAGGAGGCGATGGGCCACTCGCCGAGCGGGCTGTTCGGATACTCGCACATGCTCGGTGGGTTCTCCGGCGGGCAAGCCGAGTATGTGCGGGTGCCGTTCGCCGACGTCGGGCCGTACAAGGTGCCGGCTGGACTGCCCGACGAGAAGGTGCTGTTCCTGACGGACATTTTCCCAACCGGGTACATGGCCGCCGAGCAGGCCGACATCGAGCCGGGGGACACGGTCGCCGTCTGGGGTTGCGGGCCGGTCGGCCAGTTCGCCATCCAGAGCGCGTGGATGTTCGGGGCTGGGCGAGTGATTGCCATCGACACCGTGCCCGAGCGATTGCGGCTGGCCGAGACGCACGGGAAGGCCGAGACGATCGACTTCATGGCCGTGAAGGACAGTGTCTATGACCGGCTCCAGGAGATGACCAACGGCCGCGGGCCGGACCGGTGCATCGACGCGGTCGGGGCGGAGTCCCACGGCCTGGGCAGCACGCCGGCGGTGATCGACCGGGTGAAG
Organism: Gemmatales bacterium; assembly: GCA_038318835.1. Classification (GTDB taxonomy): domain Bacteria; phylum Planctomycetota; class Planctomycetia; order Gemmatales; family Gemmataceae; genus Limnoglobus. Next base: position 4,221 of record JBBQCQ010000192.1, read on the forward strand.
GCAGCGGTCGGCCTCGGGACCGACCGCCCGTCCGTCCTGCGACAGGCCATGATGTGTTGCCGCAAGGGCGGAACGGTATCGGTGCCCGGGGTGTACCTCGGCCTCGTGGACAAGGTGCCGATGGGCGCATTCGTGAACAAAGCACTGACCATGAAGTCTGGCCAGACCCACGTTCACCGCTACCTGAAGCCCCTGATGGAGCGGATCGAGAAGGGGGAGATCGACCCCTCGTTCCTGATTACCCACCGTCTCCCGCTGACCGACGCGCCAAAGGCGTACAAGACATTCCGTGACAAGCAAGACGGGTGTATCAAAGTCGTCCTCAAACCTTGACCGCTCGCGGCCTCCCGCCACTCAATGTTTGCTGCGGTGGCCCGGTCGGTGAGGTGCGTCCTGAAGCCGCGTTACGGCTTCAGGGCGAGAAAACGAGGAGCAGCGTTCGCTTCACAAACCACCCATCTGCTGAAGAAACGAGTCGGACTGCCAGTTACAGTAACCGCGGTATCAAACAATCGACGACGCTCACTGCCGAGAAAGTGGTCCCGATCTTGCACCATCGTCTGGCTTCCTCCATCCTTGACCCACGATCTTGCGAGAGGCACTCTCATGTTGAGTAAACTCAAGCCCCTTCACGAGCAAGTGATTGTCCTGACCGGGGCGACCTCCGGCATCGGCTTGACCACCGCCCGTGCCGCCGCCCGCAAGGGGGCCAGGCTGGTTCTGGCGGCCCGCAACGAATCGGCCCTGAATCAACTCGTTCAGGAAATTCAATCGCAGGGCGGTCACGCCGTGGCCGTGCAGACCGACGTGAGCGTCGAGAAGGACGTTCGCGAACTCGGCCGGCGGGCCGTCGAATCGTTCGGTTCTTTCGACACGTGGGTTAACAACGCGGGCGGGTCGATCTACGGCAGATGAAGGACATCTCGACCGACGACCACCGGCAGTTGTTTGAGACGAACTTCTGGGGCATGGTGTACGGCTCACTGGAAGCCGCCCGGCACTTCCGCGACCGCAAGGGGCCGCACGCGGCGGTACTGGTGAACATCGGGTCGGTGCTGTCGGATCGTGCCATCCCCGTCCAGGGCATGTACTGCGCCTCGAAGCACGCGGTGAAAGGGTTCACCGATGCTCTGCGGATGGAACTGGAGGAAGAGGGCGTGCCGGTCACAGTGACGCTCGTGAAGCCGAGCAGCATCGACACGCCGTTCCCCCAGCGGGCAAGGAATTATATGGACGAGGAGCCGACCCTGCCGCCGCTGTACACGCCGGCCGTCGTCGCCCGCACCATCCTCTATTGTGCCGAGAACCCCGAGCGCGACGTGACCGTGGGCGGGAAGGCGATCGCGATGATGGGGGCATATGCACCGCGTCTGACCGATCACCTCATGGCCCGACGGTGTCGGCGAGCATGAAGTAGGGACAACCGCCGCGATCCCGCGGGCACGTTGACCGCGACGAGCGAGCCGGAGTTGAAGGAACGAGGCGACTACGCGGGACCAGTTCTGAACTCGAGCCTGTACACGGCTGCCTCGTTGCACCCGATCCTCACGGCCGCACTTGCGATCGGTGCAGGCGTCGTCGCTGCCGCATTGACTGACGGGGCGACGACGAAACCGCTACGATCCTGACGGGCGAACCAACTTGGCACGTTAGGGGTCGTTGAACAGGATTGCGCGAAGCAAGGCAGGATTATGCTCGATCAAGAATGCGAAGCGGGGGCACGTCGGTTGCAGGTTGTAGATCGGAACACTGATTCCCGCCCCGCATTTGGGTGGGGTGTCTTCCGAACACCAGGAGATTTGTCATGTCAAACATCAAGGATACGGTCATGGGGGCTGCCAAGTCCGTGACCGATGCAGCCAAAACCGTGGGCCATAAGATCGCCGAGGGGGCATCTGAAGCGACGGCCTACGTCAAAGAGAAAACTGGCCTCGGTTGTGCTCAAACAGGCGAGAGCGAAGGCGTGAGCGGCATCCAAGAGCGGATGGACGTGTACGCTTCGTGTGGCAAGAAGGTCGGGGTCGTGGATCATGTCGAAGGGAATACGATCAAGCTGACGCGAAAAGACAGTCCGGACAACCAACACCACTTCGTGCCGACTTCCTGGGTGGGGCGGGTTCACGAGAACCACGTTCATTTAACGAAAAACTCGGTCGAGACAGAAAGCGGTTGGAAGAACGACGCTGCTTCCTCTGCCGGTTGAGACATCCTTTGACTCAACATCAACTCGTGGCCCGACCTCCATCGAGGCGGGCTAACTTATTGTTGCTGAGACTGCGGGCTGGCAAGGTAGACAGCGTTGAGGCACACAAGCTCAACGTCCGACCGTTGGAACAGGGAAACGTTCTCGCTTGGGTCGGTGACACGATCGAACATCTCCTGCACTGCCGCAGGCAAGTGTGGGTACGCGAACGACCGCAAGAACTCGAAATGATGGGCGAGGAACACGGTTGTTGACTCGTCGAACGGAGCCGCTCGGTCGAAGGGGTATGTCACCCTATAGACGGTCTGAAAACCCGCGTTTTGAAGAACGCCCCGAAGGAGGCGGGCAGGGGATGTTTTAATCGCATCGCCGTACCGCTGAACGGTGGCCGCACGAATAGCTCGTGGCAAGGTAGCTTCCAGTTCGTAACCGTTCACGCCCCATTCGTGAGGAGTGACGGCTTGTGG
>JBBQCQ010000193.1:0-6871 GCA_038318835.1 Gemmatales bacterium
ATACTTGTTGAAGATAGCCGAATCTGTCTTTGTAGTATTCATCTAAGTCGATCCTGATTTGGCCGTATTTCTCGTCAAATCTCACTCGGTTCCTTCGATAACTCAAACGAGAGGAACATTCCGTCCGCTCATCAATGTCTATCAACCTGGAACCTTAATTATGATTCTCTCGGCTTCCGAATCTTACAAGTTGTTGAAGGGTCGCGTTCGCAAGTTGGCGGCTGACCTGTGGCAGGACGATGGCGGGGCGGTGCTGTCTGTCGAGTATGTCCTCGTCAGCGGCGTCCTTGTCACCGGCATCGTGCCCGGCCTGGTTGCGGCCCGCAACTCTATCAACAGCGCCTATGCCAACATGGGCAACTCGGTCACGGCCGCTGTGCCCACGCCGAGCTTCAGCGGGTTCTCGGTTGGCGGGCAGAACGGGCCGATTGCCTCGGTCGGCGGCATGTCGATCCCGGCCCAACCGGCGGCGAACTACCTGCAAGCTAGCCAGATCGCCCCGGTCGCTATTCCCGCACCCTGATGATTTCCCCGCCCTCCTCTGGACCAGTGGCATGAATCTCAAGCTAAACGCCCTTGTCGTCGACGACTCGCGAGTCATGCGGGGCATGGTCATGGAGACGTTGCGGAAGACCGGCCTGGCCGACTTCCACTTCGTCGAGGCCGAGGACGGGTACGACGCGCTGAACAAGATGGCGACGAACTCGATTCACATCGCGTTCGTCGATTGGAACATGCCGAACATGACCGGCATCGACTTCGTCCGGGCCGGCCGTGCGAACGCGCTGCGTAACGACGAAGACCCGGTGCCGATGGTCATGGTCACGAGCGAAAAGACGATGGGCAAGATTCAGGAAGCCCTCGACGAGGCCGGGGCCGAGGGGTTCATCAGTAAGCCGTTCACGGCCGACGAGATGAAACGGAAGGTGACGAAAGCGGTCGAAAAGGCGCTGGCCGTCCAACTGCGGAAACTCCGGCACCGCCGCGACGCCGAGGCCGACGCCGAGCCGAAAAGCAAGCTGTTCGGCCGCCTGTTCGGGTAACTTCTTCCGAGATTTCGTCATGCTTGCGACCCCGTCCCTCGAATCGACCTTCCCGCCGGCTATCACCGAAGCGGCCACGGCTGGCGTCGAAATCACGCTGACCTCGATCCTCGGCGAACGACCGACGCGGATCGTGCCGGCCGACGCCCCGCCCGATGGGGCGATGCTCGCCGGCATCATCTCGTTCATCGGCGAGATCAAGTGGTCGCTCACGCTGATGGTCACGGAACCGGTCGGCGTGGCCCTCGTCGAGAAGTTCTGCGGATTCGCCATCCCGTTCGACAGCGACGACATGGCCGACGCGGTTGGCGAGGTCGCGAATGTCATCGCCGGCGAGGTCACGCTGCAACTGGAGAAGCGGCGGATGCGCGGCCGGATGTCGCTGCCCACTGTCGTCCGCGGGCAAGCCTTGCAACTGATCGCCAACCGCTCGGCCGCGTCGCACCGTGTCGCCTATCGCCTGTCGTTCGGCGACTTCTCCGTCCGCCTGCTCGCGGCCGGCACGTCCCTCTTCGCGCGGCAAATCTCATGAGCGATCTGGACGACATCGTTAAAGAATTCCTCGTCGAGAGCACCGAGAACCTCGACCAACTCGATCGCGACCTGGTCGTACTCGAGAAGGCCCCAGCCGACCGGGCCACGCTCGGCAGCGTCTTCCGCACCATTCACACCATCAAGGGCACGTGCGGCTTCTTCGGCTTCACGAAACTCGAAGCCGTCACGCATGTCGGCGAGAACCTGCTTAGCCGCCTCCGCGAAGGACTGCAACCGCTCACGTCGGACGTGACAACGGCTCTCTTGCACCTGGTGGACGCGGTGCGGGAACTGCTCGGCCGCATCGAGGCAACCGGTGGCGAAGGGGACGGCGACTACGCTCCGCTCATCGCCCGGCTCACTCAGTTGCAACAGGCGAAGGCCATCGCGGTGGTCGAACCGACGCCCCCGCCGGTCGCGAAGCCGACCGGTGAGGCGTGTGCGATCGACGCGAGTATCCGCGTCGATGTGAGCGTGCTCGATAAGCTCATGAACCTCGTCGGTGAGCTTGTTCTGGCTCGGAATCAAGCTGTTCTCGCGGCCCCGCCGACCGATGACGCAAGCTTTCACCGGGCGGTGCAACACCTCACGCAGATCACGCGGGAACTGCAAGACGCGGTGATGACGACGCGGATGCAGCCGGTCGGCGTCCTTTGGGACCGCTACCCCCGTATCATCCGCGACCTGGCTGCCCAACTCGGCAAGCAGGTCCGCGTCGAGTTCGAGGGTAGCGAGACGGAACTGGACCGCGGCATCTTGGAGGCCGTGAAGGACTCGTTCATTCACGTCATCCGCAACGCCATCGATCACGGCATTGAGTCGCCGGCCATCCGGCAAGCGCGCGGCAAGCCGGCCGAAGGGCTGTTGAAGATGCGGGCCGCCCACGAGGGCGGGCAGGTGGTCATCGAGGTCAGCGACGACGGCGGCGGCATCTCGCCGGATCGCGTGCGGGCGAAGGCGGTCGAGAATGGTCTCATCAGCGCCGAGCAAGCGGGGCGATTGCCCGACCACGACGCCGTGATGATGATTTTCCTGCCCGGCTTCTCGACGGCTGACGCGGTCACGAACATCTCCGGCCGCGGCGTGGGCATGGATGTGGTGAAGACGAGCATCGAGCGTATCGGCGGCCGCCTCGAAGTGCAGAGCACCCTTAATATCGGCACGACGTTGCGGGTGCGAATTCCACTCACACTCGCCATCATTCCGGCGATCATTCTCGTCTGCGATGGCGAGCGATTCGCGATCCCGCAGATGAGCCTCGTCCAACTCGTCCGGCTCGACAGGACGGCCGCCCACACGAGCGCGGAGCAGGTCCACGGGCTGCCGGTGTTCCGCCTACGCAACGAACTTTTGCCCCTGGTCGACCTGCGCGATGTGCTCCATCTCGGCAGCGTGCACGACCGCGACGAGCGGACGATTCTCGTGGTGCAGGCCGAGGATCGGCGGTTCGGTCTGGTCGTGGATCGCGTTCTGGATTCCCAGGAAATCGTGGTTAAACCGCTCGACGAACAACTGAAGCCGCTGACGGTCTACAGTGGGGCGACGATCCTCGACGACGGCGGCGTGGGCCTCATCCTCGACGTGCTCGGGCTGGCCCGCGCGGCGGGGGTGCTGTCGCCGCCGGGCCGCGACCGCGTGCGGGTGAGGGTGTCGCCACCGCCGCCGGCGGACGTGCAACCGTGGCTGCTGCTCGAAAGCGGCCAGGATCGCCGGTTTGCCCTGCCGATGAATCTCGTGGTGCGCATCGAGGAAGTCGCGATCGACCAAATTGAATCGGCCGGGCGGCTGGCCGTGATCCAGTACCACGGCGACGTTCTGCCGCTGGTGAAGCTGGCCGACGCGCTCGGCGATCCGCCACGGCCGTGGGTCGGCGAGTCGATCTCCGTCGTGATCTTCCGCGACGACGGCCGACTGATCGGCCTGGCGGTGGACCGCGTGGTGGACATCCTTGAAGCTGCCCCGCGGCCGCAACCGACCGCCGCCCGCCCCGGCGTAACGGGCACGGCCGTGCTGGCCGACCGCGTCGCGGAACTGATCGACGTGGTCGCCGTCCTGCGGCTCACCGACCCGTGGGCCGTCCTCGCGGCCGAAGTGGGGGCACCATGACCACCGGCCAGTTTTGTACGTTCGCGGTCGCGGGGCAACACTTTGGCGTAATCGTCGATGATATTCACGAAGTGATCCGCCATCGGTCGGGGTCGCGGGTGCCGTTGGCCCCTGCCGCGGTTGTCGGCCTGATGAACCTGCGGGGCCGGATCGTGCCGGTGATCGACCTCCGCACCCGCCTCGGGCTGCCCCCGCGGGTGGCCGACGCCGAGCCGCTGAACGTGGTCTTGCGAACGAAGGACGGCCCGAAGGCACTCGTCGTGGACACCATCGGCGACGTGCTGACCCTCGGCGATACGACATTCGAGCCGGTGCCGCCGACCTTCCGCGGGCCGATGGCGGAACTGGTTCGCGGGGTACACAAGCTGCCCGACCGGATTGTGCTGATGCTCGACGTGCCGAAGACTTTGACCTACACCCCGGCCGCGGCCGGCTAACCGACCGCCCCCCGTACCCGAAACGCACGACATGCGCTCGCCCCCCCCTCTCGTCTTCCGCAGCCTTCGCACGAAGCTGATGGCCTGCGTCCTCCTCGTCGGCGGGCTGCCGCTGGTGGTGGCTGGCATCGTCTTCGACCAGCGTTCGCGGGCCGACCTGCTTCGCATCAACGGCCTCACGCTCACGAGCCGGGCGAAGGACACCATCGACCTGATCGACCGCAACCTCTTCGAGCGATACTGCAACGTCCAGGCCTTCACGAACAACGCCCTGGCCCGCGGCACGCCGGCCGAAGTCACCCGCGCGATCGACGGCTACACGACCACGTACCGCATGTACGACCTGATGCTCGTCGCCGATGCCGATGGCACGATCCTGGCCGTCAACACCGTGGACACGATCGGGAAGCCGGTCGATTCTCGCAAGCTCATCGGCCGGAGTGTGAAGGGCGAGGCGTGGTTCGAAGAGTGTATCCGCGGCCGCGTGCCGGCCGGGCACGCCTTCGTGCAAGATGTCGCGGCCGACCCGCTCGTGGCCGAGGTGTACCACACGGCTGGCACGAGCATGAACTTCGCCGCCCCGATCCACGACGAGACGGGCAAGCCCGTCCGCGTCTGGTCGAACCGCCTGTCGTGGGACCGGGCTGTGCTGCAACTCATCCGCGAACAGCGGGAGCAGGCGGCCGAGGGACAGATGACGCTGGAGACGCAACTCGTCGCCCGCAGCGGCATCTTGCTGGACGACTACGACCCGGCTGCGATCTTGAAACTGAACCTTCGCGATCTCGGCCTTCAGGCTGCGGAGGCCGTCACGCGCGGCGAAACCGGTGTGATCGAGGAAGAACACCGACGACGGAAGAACGTGCAACTGAACGCCTACGCCGCCAGCCACGGGTTCGAGGGGTATCCGGGCTTCGGTTGGGGTGTGCTCGTTCGCGAGGACAAGGCGGAAGTCCTTGCCGTGGCCACGCAGCAACGACAGATGATGCTCCTGACCGCGGCGGCCTCGTTTCTCGCCATCCTCGGCGTCAGCTTCTGGCTCTCGCGAAGTATCGTGTGGCCGATCAATCGGGCCACGCGGGCGATGCAAGCCCTGGCCGACGGCGACCTGACGCGGCGGATCCCGCACACGGCGGCCGACGAAGTCGGACAGATGGCGGCGGCCACCAACCGGGCACTCGACGGCATTCAAAAAGTGCTCGCGGCCGACGCCGTGAACTGGTCCGAGTTGGCCATCACTCGTGTTCGTGAACGCGAACTGGCCGTCGATCACGCGGCCATCGGCCAGATGCTCCGGGCCGTGCTGGAAGCGAAATCGGTCCCCGAGGCGGCCCAGGCCACGCTCGACAGCCTCCGCGAGGCGTTCTGCTTCGAGTACGGCTGCTACTGGACGCTCGACGCCCATGCCGACCGGCTGGAGTTCGGCCTGGAGTCGGGCGAGATCGGCGAATCGTTCCGGCAGTTCACCCGCGGCACAAAGTTCCGCCAGGGCGAAGGACTCAACGGCCGCGCCTGGAAGCAACGGGACGTGGTCGTGGCCCCGGACCTGAGCGTGCTGACCGACTGTCCCCGCGTGTCTGCCGCCCGCGCGGCCGGCATCAAGTCTGGGTTCAGCGTGCCGCTAGTCGTGTCGGGCCGTGTGGTCGGCACGCTCGACGTGCTCTCCAAGAACCCGCTCGATCTGTCCGAGCACCGCCTGGAAACGATTCGCAGTGCCGCACTGTTGTTGTCGTCGGCCCTGACGCGGGTCGAGGCGGACCGCACCCGTGCGATGGTCGAAAGCTCGCAGACGGGCATGATGTTCGCGGACACGGTCGGCGTCGTTCGGTACGGCAACGTCTCAGCCATGAAGCTGATGAAAAAGCTCGAAAGCTACCTGCCGGTGCCGGCCGATCAGGTCATCGGCCACAACCTCGAAATCTTCCAGCGGGCGACCACGGACAAGTGCGAACTGCTTCTCGATGCGAGCCGGCTGCCGCTCCGCACGCAGATCAAGATCGGCCCGGATCACTTCGAACTGATGGTGTCGGCCATCCACGACTCGTACCGCACGCGGCTGGGCACGATGGTGACGTGGGACCTCATCACGGGGCGGGTGGCCGCCCAGGACCGCGAGCGGCAGGCGGCCGAGGCGATGCAGTCGGTCCTCGGCATGGTCGCCACGAACGCCAGCCAACTGGGCACGTCGGCCGACGAGTTGTGTGCCGTCAGCAGCCGCATGAGTGCGAACGCCGAGGAAACAGCCACGCAGGCGAACGTCGTGTCCGCGGCCGCCGAAGAGGTGAGCTTGAACGTCCACACGGTGGCCGTCGGCATCGAGCACATGGGCATTGGTATCAAGGAGATCGCGCAGAACGCGACCGAATCGACCCGCATCGCCACGGACGCCGTGAACCTGGCCGAGCAGACGACGGCGACCGTGTCGAAGCTCGGCACGAGCAGCGCCGAGATCGGCAAGGTGGTGAAAGTTATCACGTCCATCGCGCAGCAGACGAACCTGCTGGCCCTGAACGCGACCATCGAGGCCGCGCGTGCCGGGGAGGCGGGCAAGGGGTTCGCCGTGGTTGCCAACGAGGTCAAGGAGCTGGCCCGCGAGACGGCCCGCGCGACCGAAGACATCAGCGGCAAGATCGAGGCTATTCAGCGGGATACGCTCAGTGCGGTGAACGCCATCGCTCAGATTTCCAGCGTCATTAGCCGCGTGTACCAGACGAGCACGACCATCGCCACGGCCGTCGCCGAGCAACGGCA
>JBBQCQ010000194.1:0-6863 GCA_038318835.1 Gemmatales bacterium
GGGCCTCGTCGCGGAAATGCTGCGGCTCGGTAACGACCGCCAGGGGTACCGCACCCTCACCGACGGCACCGGGTCGCGGGTGCTCTTGCGCGTCATCGGCCCGCCGTACTACACGCTGTTGCGGGCGGTGGACAAGCTCGCCTTCGAGGGCGGCACCGTGCGGGCATACACGGAGCAAGCCCCGCGAGTGTGGGTCGAACTCGGCTTCGCCCACCCCTTCGCCAAGCAGATTAAACTCGACGACGGCCAGATCGTGCTGATCCGCCCACCGCACGAGTGGAACTACCTGCCCGATGCCGGCTTCCAGGATGTGTACGAAGTCCTGAACTTCACGCTGCCGAACGCGACGAGCGAATGGGCCGAGGCACCGACGCCCGACAAAATCACGGTGCCGCTGAAGCTCGCCGCCGGCAACGCCGCCGACCCGCCAGAGATGTGGGTACTCCGCGGCGACGGCGTCGCCCGCCTCGACGCGCTGGTACGCGATGCCGACGACCGCTTAACGGAACAACTCCGCTTCGCCGTCGGCACCACACCGGAGGGCGAGACGGTCGTCATCCTCGGCGTCGCCCCGTCGAAGAAGGAACCGCCGGTCCTCGCCCTCGCCGGTGCGGTCGCGTTCAAGTCGTACTGGCGCATCCCGAACCTGTTCCTGCCCGCCGGCACGCGGCTGTATCCAACGATCCGCCGCGACGTGGTGACGAAGCTGCTCGCCGAGGACCGCGACCGCCGCGTCTGGCTGTTCCCCGGCGAGGCCGGCACCTTCACCCCGGAGGCGATAGCCGAGAACGCCTTCCGCCCGCTGGCCGAGTGGGTCGAGTATGTCATCGGCACGAACGCCACCGACTTGCGGGAGTGGATCGCGGCCACCGAATTCGATTTCGAGAGTTTCGTCTGCACCGACGACGGCCCACGGCCGCGACCCGAGCGCGACAAGCCCGACCGCGAGAAGCGCGATAAGGACGACCGCGATGCGCCGATCGCGAAGCCGACCGCGACGAAGACCACTGCCAAGAAGCCGACCACGGCCGTCGCCGCGACCACGGCCCCGACCGCGACGGTGAAGCCGCCGAGCGAGTGGAAGGTGCGGTGCGATGAACTCGAACGCGAGTTTCGCGAAGCCGACGGGCCGCTCGATTCGCCGGAACGGTTGGCCCTGTGGCCGCAGTTGGCGGAGGCGAATGCCGCCGTCGGCGAGGAGCGGAAGGGTGAGGCCGCCATCTGCTGGGTGAACGCCCTGTGGAACCAGCCGGCGGCCGCGGGGATCGACGGCTGGGCCGACACCGAAACGCCGAACGCCCCGCAGACGGCCGCGGAACTCGACGCCCGGCTGGCCGTGCCGTCGCCGTCGCCGAGCCAGGTGCGGGCGGCCGCGTCGCTGTTCCTGAGCCTCGCGAACCAGACCCCCAGCGAACTAACGCCGCGGCTGCCGGCCGTGCAGACGTTCCTCGAATCGCACGAGACGAAGCTGCCCGTCCGCGGCGCGTGGCTGGCGGCCGTGCAACTCGCGCGCCTGTCCGGCGGCGACGTGCTGGGGCTGGCCCGCGTGCGAGACCGACTGCTCGGCCGGCTGCTCGAACGCGGGCTGAGTGCCGAGCAAGACCTGCCGACGTTCCTGCGGTTCGCCGGGTTGAAGAATTCCGAGCGCCTGCGCATCGTCCGCGAGCGACTGGCCGACGTGCATCGGGCCGCACGCCACTGGACGGAGGCGAGCTTGAAGGCCGGCGACGCGATGCCGCGAAAGACCGACACGACCTGCACCCCGGCCTACGTCGATTATTTGTTCGCGTTCGGGTTCGCCAAACTCGGCGAGATTTCGCCCGCGCAGACGCTGGCGGGAAACGCCCATCGCATCCTGACGACCATCGACCCCCGCGAGACGAAGGGCATCACGGCCCACTACCTGGCGAAGGTCTTCCAGTATCGCGTCGATCAGGCCCTGGCCGGCGAGCCGACGGCCACCCGCTTGCCGCCGCCGCTCCTGGACGAACTGGAGGCGATCGACAAGCAGGGCGCACAGAGCCTGCACGACCCGCACCGACTGGGGCACTATTCCATCAGTCGGATGCGAGAGCAGTCGGAGGTGGTTGAGCCGCAGGAGCGGAACGACCCATACACCGCGTGGCGGGCACGCGGCGGCGACGAGTTGAACAAGGAACTCGCCGAGTTGCCGACCCTGCGGGACCCGAAGGTGCTGGCCCGGCGGATTCAGGACCTGCTGCGGAACGGCCCTGCCGGCCGACCCGCGACCGAGACGCGATTCGACGTGCTCCTGGAATCGCTGCTGCTCGCGCCACGGGTCGGCCAGGACTTCACCCTCAGTCTCATTCGGCAGGTGCCGGCCGCTATCGCGGAGGTGGCGACGGCGAAGAAGCCGTTCCCGGACACGGCGGTGAAGCAGGCGAAGTTGTTGGAGCGGGCCTTATTCCTGGCTGCCTTCTACGACGAGATCGACCTGATGCAGTGGCTCGTGGGTCAGTTCGTCGCGTTCCTTCAGACCAAGAAAGAGGACGAGCAGTACGAGTTGGTGAACGTCGTCGCCGGCCGGTGCTTAATAAGCCTTCGTAAGCTCGGCCTGCGCGAAGAGATGGACAAGCTGCTGCGTCGGTTGCAGGACGAGGTGCTAAAGGGCCGGACGCTCGCCCAAGTTAAGGCTGCGTATGCCGCGAAGCCGAACGTGTGGGCCGAGGCTCTGCAAACGATGCTGAACCTGGCAGCCGGGTGGTTGATGTTCGGCCTCCGCGATCAGGCTGTGCCGACCCTGGACGCCGCCCGCGAGGAAATTTTCGCCGCCGGGTCGAAGTTCACGGTGCTGAAGCTGACCAACCTGTGCCGAGCCTATGTCGCGGCTGCCGGCCACGAACCAGCCGACGCCGGCCTGGCCCGCATCGCCGAACTGTTCATGAAGCTCGACCCGGCCGCGATCACGAACACGCTCACAGCGGCCCAGTCGTTCTCGCGCTATCACCTGAACCTGGTCGAGGCCGCGGTGCTGGCGATCGTTGGCGACGAGTTCGCCCTCGGCCAGTCGGGTCAGCGGTGGCTGGCCGAAGACGAGCAGCTCGTGCGGCGGCGGATTCATGCGGACATGCGGGAACTCGTGAAGCGTGCGGGCGTGTAGAAACCAAAACGGAACGCGGAGGACGCCGGATAAGACCGCGGATCAATACCGGATCAGATCAGGAATCGGATTTTGGTTTTATCCGGAGTTCAAATCCCGCGTCATCCGCGTTCCGTTTTTCTAACTTCAACCATCTATGCCACCGAAAACCCAGAACCTCGAAGACATGACCCTCGCCGACCTGCAAGATCAGGCCGATGGGCTGCGCACGAAGATCAACCGCTTCCGGCAGTCGCTCGGCCGGTTCTTCGTCCACAAGCAGGAGATCCTCGACCTTATGGTCGTCGCGGCCGTCGCACAAGAGCCGCTACTGGTCGTCGGCCCGCCGGGCACCGCGAAGTCGGACATCGTGCTGAAATTCAAGGACGCCCTCGGTATCGCCGAGGAAGATTACTTCGAGTACATGCTCACGCGGTTCACCGAGCCGAGCGAGATCATCGGGGCCATCGACATCAAGGAGCTGCGCGAAGGCCGATACCTCCGCAAGAAAGAAGGCAAGCTGCCGACGGCGAAGCTGGTGTTCCTGGATGAAATCTTCAAGTCGAACTCGGCCATCCTCAATATCCTGCTGACGATCATCAACGAGAAGAAGTTCTACCAGGAAGGCCGACCGGAGCCGGTGCCGCTGCGGGTGCTGTTCGCGGCGACGAACGAAATCCCGGAGCAGGGCGAACTCGCGGCGTTGAAGGACCGCTTCGTGCTGAAGGTGATGAGCCGGCCGGTGCAGGACGACTTCTTCCCGGAACTGATCGACGCCGGCCTGCGCGGCGAAGCGTACAAGGGGCTGAACCAGAAGCCGTGGGTCGAGGGGCACTGTTCGCTGGATGATCTCTTGAAGGCGAACCGCTACCTGACGCACCTGTTCGCCCGCCGCACGACCGACGCTAACGGCGAGGAAGTGACCGACCGGCAGTTGTTCTTCCCCGAAGACGTCTTCCGCGAGTTCCAACGACTGGTGAAAACGCTGGTGCGAGAAGATCGTATTTTCATTAGCGACCGCAAGCTGGTGAAGCTCTACAAGCTCCTCCGCGTGCGGGCGTGGTTGTTCAGCGGCGGCACCGTCAGCCGCGACGACCTGCGACTGCTCGCGTACCTCGGCGAGACGCATCAGGAGATCGAGCAACTGCGCGAGAAGGTGCCGCAGTTGTTAGGGGATGTGTAGACGGAAAGTTTTGGGCGAAAGCCCAGGGACGGCCGCCCCTATGCTCTCGCCCAAAAACATCGGAAACGCATTCACTCCTTCGTCACGAACTCGTCGAGGTTCAGCACCGCCCGTGCGACGGCCGACCACTTCGCCGCCGCGTCGCCGGGTACGCCGTCGAAGAACTTTGTCAGCACCGTCACTTCACTCGCGCTCGCCGGGCGGGCCAGGCAGCGGCGGATCAGCCCGTCGATCTTCGCCGCGGGTGTGCCGTCGGCCTTCGCAGTGGCGGCACCCAGCGCCTGAGCCGCCTCGAGGAACATCGGGTCGTTCAGGAGCGTGAGGGCTTGTAGCGAGGTGTTCGACACGTCCCGCTTCGCCACGCACGCCTCGCCACTGGGGCCGTCGAAGGTGGCGGCCATCGCGAACGGGGTGGATCGCTTCGTGTACGTGTACAGGCTGCGGCGGTGGCGGTCCTCGCCGGTGCTCGGTGTCCACTTCGCGCCGCCGTAGGCGGTGTCTTGCACGCCGGCCGGTTGCGGCGGGAAGACGCTCGGCCCGCCGACCTTCGTCGACAGCAGCCCGCTCACCCGCAGGGCGGAATCGCGAATCACCTCGGCCTCGACGCGCACCCGCGGGAAGCGGGCGAGCAGCTTGTTCTCGGCATCCTTCGCCAGCAGGTCCGGCGTCACCTTCGAGGCTTGCTGATAGGTGGCACTCGTGACGATTAGCCTGTGGAGTTTCTTCATCGACCAGCCGTTCTCCACGAATTCGACGGCGAGGAAATCGAGCAACTCCGGGTGCGTCGGCAGGTCCCCCTGATAGCCGAAGTCGTCCACGGTGCGAACGAGGCCGCGGCCGAAGAAGGCCGCCCAGGCCCGGTTGACGGTCACGCGGGCCACGAGCGGATTGTCCTTCGCCACGAGCCACCGCGCGAAGGTCAGGCGGTCGCCGCCGGGCGGCAGCGGGTGCAGCACGCCGAGGCCGCCCGGTTGCACTTCCTCGGCCGGTTGCAGGAACTCGCCGCGGTTGTAGCGGAACGTCTGACGCGGGAACTCGTGCGGCCGCTCGGCCACCACCAGCGTCCGTGGGCCGTGGGGCGTCTGCGAGCGGACCTTCGCAACCTCGTCGCGGTGGGCCTTCAGGTCCGGGTGAACGCGGACGAACTCCTGCCGCAGGGTGTCCATCTGCTTCGGCGTGATCGTGTCGTCGGCAATTCGCAACATCGCTTCGGCGTCGGGCGACAGGTCGCGGGCCGTGGTCGTGCCGTCGGCGGTCGTGATCGCGAGGCGGAAGCGGCCGAGGCTGGCGGCGTAGTGCCGCTCGAACCGCAGCGACAGCGTCACGGCCTTCGCTGCGGCGGTCGGCTTCGCCAGCGCGAACACGCCGTGGCTGGACTGACCCACGCCGCGGCCGGCCCAGCCGGTTTGTAGGTTGTCGTCGAAGGCCAGCTTCGCGCTCGATTTCGCCCCGGCGAAGCTGTCGGAAGCGTCCGCGAATGTTGCGGCCGTGCCGTCGAGTGACAGGCGGATGTCCGTTAGGAGGAAGTCCCCCTTCGGCCCCTCGTAGAAGGCCCGGCCGGGGCCGGTGGCCGGCAGCGACTCGTGCGGCAAGGCTTCCAGACGAATCGCGGTCACGTTCGCGGGCCAGTCGGCGAACGTCAGGGTGTACACGTCCGCCTTCGTGGCGTCGCCGAGGGCGAGCAAGGAGCCATCGTCGAGGGGCTTCAGCTTCGTCGGGCCGGCTTCTGTCTTCGTGGGTCGGACGACATCCCACGGCCGGGCAAGCTTCCGCTCGGTGGCCCGCCACGCGGCGAACTTCGTCTGCCACTCCGGGGTTTGCAACTTCCCCGCGAGCTGTTGTTCCAGGTCGGCGATCCGCTTCTCGATTGCGGCCTGTTGCTTCGCCAGGTCGGGCGTCGGCACTTCGTAGTCGGGTTCCTCGGCGTTGTTGAGGAAGGCCATCATCTGGAAGTATTCGGTGTGCGGGATCGGGTCGAACTTGTGCGTGTGGCACTGGGCGCAGCCGAGCGTGAGGCCGAGCCAGGTCGTGGCGGAGGTGTTGATGCGGTCCACGACGGCGTAGTAGCGGAACTCCAGCGGGTCGATGCCGCCTTCTTCGTTCAGCATCGTGTTGCGGTGGAAGCCAGTCGCGACCCGCTGACTGTCCTTTGCCTTCGGCAGCAGATCGCCAGCGAGTTGTTCCACCGTGAACTGATCGAAGGGCATGTCGTCGTTGAGAGCCTTGATGACCCAATCGCGGTACGGCCAGATGGAACGGCGGCGGTCCTTCTCGTAGCCGTTGGTGTCGGCGTAGCGGGCGAGGTCGAGCCACTTGCGTGCCCAGCGTTCGCCGTACTGCGGCGAGGCGAGCAACTTCTCGATCAGCTTTTCGTAGGCGTCCGCGGCCGTGTCCTTCACGAACCCATCGACATCCTCCGGCGTCGGCAGAATGCCGATGAGGTCGAGGTAGACGCGGCGGATGAGCGTGGGTTTGTCGGCTTCCGGTGATGGCTTCAGTCCTTCGCGCTTGAGTCGATTCGCGACAAACGCATCAATGGGATTGCGAATCGTGAAGTCGGCCTCGGTGGGGATCAAAACC
>JBBQCQ010000195.1:0-6822 GCA_038318835.1 Gemmatales bacterium
ATCGCGCTCTTCACCGAGGTTTCGCGAACCGTCAGAGTGTTGCCGAGATCGTCCTTCGCGCTCGTGATCCGCGGCTGGGCGTCCATCCGAAAGACGGGGAACCGCGGCTCCCAGTGAACGTCGAGCGCGACGACGTACCCCGCCTGCCCGGTGGTGCCGTCGATCTTCGCAGTAACGCTCTTGTTCGTCACACGGAACGGCCCGTCAGAACTCGCGGCCGTGGCGGATGGGCCGGCCGCGAACGCGATGTTCTTGCTGGCCCCGTTGATCGCGAGATGTGTCTTCGTGTCGATGGCGACGCTCTCAAGCGTCTCCCAGAACGACTTCCGGCCGAGTGCCGGGATCGCGGTACTGGCATCGAGCGGGCCGATCTCGACTTTCAACCCGTTTTGAGTTTCGAGGAGTTTGAGGAGTTCGCCGATGGTGGTCGGCTTCTCAACCGCGATGGTCGTCGTTACAATGGGAGACAAAGGTTCAGCGGAGAGTGCAAACGGGAGCACCGCCAGGTAGACCCCAAAAACTCCCGCGAGGCGTGATATCATCGTGGTGCGGCAGGGTGGGGACCGTTCGGCCAGAGGTTGTATAGACGGGGCCGAACCACCCCCGTATCTTAGCAATGATTCTTCCTCGACACCACCCGCGGCCCGACGACGAAGCCTGAACTCACCCGAGACAGCGGAAATACGACCCGACCACGCGGGTTTTCCCTGGCCTTCTCGCGGCCGGGGTGGATTGAAAACTTTGAGGTTCCTTGATGCTCGCGAACCCGGAAACACTCGCCAACTTGTCGCCTGTTCACTCGGACGCCGACCCACAGGAAACCGCCGAGTGGCGGGACGCCCTGGAAGCGGTCATCAAACACGCGGGGCCGGAGCGGGCACAGTTCCTCCTCGAAACGCTCGGCCAAATCGCGAGTAAGTCGGGACTGAAGACCGCAACCGGCATCCACACCCCTTACGTCAACACCATCTCCGTCGAAGACCAGCCCCACTACCCCGGCGACCGCGACCTGGAACGGAAGATCAAGAACGCCGTCCGCTGGAACGCGATGGCGATGGTGCAGAGGGCCAACAAGGGCACGAACGTCGGCGGGCACATCAGCACGTTCGCGAGTTCCGCCACCCTGTACGAAGTAGGCTGGAACCACTTCTTCCGCGGCCCGACCGACACCAGCCCCGGCGACGTGATTTTCTACCAGGGCCACGCCTCACCGGGGCCGTACAGCCGGGCATTCCTCGAAGGCCGATTGACCGAAGCGAAGTTGAACAACTTCCGCCGCGAACTCGCCCCCGGCGGCGGTCTGAGCAGTTACCCGCACCCGTGGCTGATGCCCGACTTCTGGCAGTTCCCGACCGTCAGCATGGGCCTCGGCCCGATCATGAGCATTTATCACGCTCGCTTCAACCGCTACCTCCGCGACCGCGGTTTGAGCACGACTGCCGGCGATACTCGCATCTGGGCATTCCTCGGCGATGGCGAGTGCGACGAGCCGGAAAGCCTCGGCTGCATCAGCCTCGCGGCTCGCGACAAGCTCGACAACTTGACCTGGGTCATCAACTGCAATCTGCAACGCCTCGACGGACCCGTTCGCGGCAATGGCAAAATCATCCAGGAACTCGAAGGCATTTTCCGCGGAGCCGGCTGGAACGTCATCAAGGTCATCTGGGCCACCGAGTGGGACTCGCTGCTCAAGAACGACCACACCGGCGCACTCGCCCGGCGGATGGCCGAAGTCGTGGACGGCGAGTACCAGGAATTCGTCGGCAAGGACATGCGGACGAAGCAGGAAGTCGCCGACAAATTGTTCCTCCCTTACGAGGAACACGGCAAGCGACGCGGGGCGTTCATCCGCGAGAACTTCTTCAACACGCCCGAACTCAAGGCGATGGTCTCGCACCTGGCCGACGAGCAACTCGCGAAGCTGAAGCGCGGCGGCCACGACCCCGCGAAGGTCTACGCGGCCTATAAGGCGGCGACCGAACACAAGGGCCAGCCGACGGTCATCCTGGTCAAGACCGTCAAAGGATACGAAATTCCGGGCGAGGGCGGCGTCGGCAAGAACACGACACACCAAAAGAAGTCGCTCGGCACCGACCAGGTCCGCGGGGTCCGGGACCGGTTCAAGATTCCGATTCCCGACGACAAACTCGAAGATTGCCCGTTCTGGGTTCCACCTGCCGACAGCCCGGAAATCAATTATCTGCACGAGCGCCGCAAGGCTCTCGGTGGGTACACGCCGAGCCGGAACACGAAGTTCACGCCGTGCAAACCCCCGGCGTCGGCGAACTTCGCTCGCTCGCTCTTGGCGACCCAAGAGGGCAAGGGCCAGTCCACGACGCTCGCGTGGGTGTCGCTGATGCAACAACTTTTCCGCGACGAAAGCATTGGCAAGCTGTTGGTGCCGATCGTGCCAGACGAGGGACAGACGTTCGGCATGCCGCCGATGTACAACTCGGTCGGCATGTACAACACGGCCGGGCAAATCTATCGCCCGGTCGATCAAGGCACGCTCACGTCGTACCGCGAGAGTACGACCGGGCAGATTCTCCAGGAAGGGATCAACGAGGCCGGCGCGATGGCCGACTTCATCGCCGCGGGCACTGCGTACAGTACCTACGGCGTCAACACGATCCCGTTCTACATCTACTACAGCATGTTCGGCTTCCAGCGCGTCGGGGACCTGATCTGGGCCGCCGCGGATAGCCGCTGCCGGGGTTTCCTCCTCGGGGCGACGGCCGGCCGAACGACGATTAACGGCGAAGGACTTCAGCACGAGGACGGCCACAGCCATCTCAACGCGATGACCGTGCCGACGTGCCGGGCGTATGACCCCGCGTATGCCTACGAACTGAGCGTGATTATCGAGGACGGCATCAACGCGATGTACGTGCGGAACGAGGAGTGTTTCTACTACCTCACGATCTACAACGAGAGCTACGACATGCCCGCCATGCCCGGCGAGCAGGTCCGTGAGGGGATCGTCCGCGGCATCTACAAGCTCAAGACCGTGACGCCACCGAACGCGAAGCACGAGGTACAACTCCTCGGCAGCGGCGTGATCCTGAACGATGTCCTGCGGGCTCAGGGCATCCTCGCCGAGAAGTACGGCGTGGCCAGTAACGTCTACAGCGTCACCAGCTACCAGATGCTGCGGAAAGACGCGATCGAGGTCGAGCGGAAGAACCGCCTCACGCCCGACCAACCGGCCGGCAAGAGCTACGTGCAACAAATCCTCAGCGACACGAAGGGACCGATCGTCGCGAGCAGCGACTACATGCGGGTGCTGCCGGATTCGCTCAGCCCGTTCTTGAAGGACGCGAAGGGTCCGCGGTTGCTCTCGCTCGGCACCGAAGGCTTCGGCCGGTCGGAGACGCGGAAGAACCTCCGCCGCTTCTTCGAGATCGACGCCGAGAGTGTGGTCATCGCGGCCCTCTCCAGCCTCGCCGACCGCGGCGAGTTGGACCGCAAGATCGTCAAACAAGCTCTTGCCGACCTCGGCGTGGACACGACCAAGCCGGCACCGTGGACGGTCTAAGAGAATCGTCGTTCGTCACGTGAAAGGTTTTCGATGGAATTTCGTCTCCCCGCGCTCGGTGAAGGTATCGACTCGGCCACAGTCGTCGGCGTGTTGGTCAAGACCGGCGACGCGGTCAAGTCGGGCCAGAACGTGCTGGCCGTTGAAACCGACAAGGCTGCTGTTGAGGTGCCGGTCGACACCGATGGCACGGTCGGGCAACTCCATGTCAAGGCGGGCGACAAGATTCCCGTCGGCGGTCTGATCCTGACGCTTAGTGAGAGCGGCGCGGCGGCCCAGAAACCGGCGGCTCCGAAGTCGGCCGACCCACCAGCCCCAGAAAAGCCGGCCGAACCGGTTGCCCCGCAACCGGCCGCGGCGAGCGGCGGTCCTGTCGAAGTCAGCTTGCCAAGTCTCGGCGAAGGGATTGATGCCGCGACGGTGGTCGGCGTGCTCGTGAAGGTCGGCGACACGGTCAAGGCCGGGCAGAACATCCTCGCCGTCGAAACCGACAAGGCCGCGGTGGAAGTCCCCGCCGATGCCGATGGTGTGGTCGAAGCGATCCACATCAAACAGGGGCAAAAAATCCCGGTCGGCCAAGCCATCCTGACGTTGAAATCGTCTGGCGTTCCCGCCGCCTCCGGCACGACCCCGAAGCCCGCTGGGACCCCGGCCCAATCTGCGGTTTCCGCGAACGGGAGTTACGCGAAATCGGCAACGCCGGCCGCCACTGCCGTGGCCGTGAGCACCAAGAAAGACCTGACGCCGGCCGGTCCCGCCACACGCCGGTTGGCCCGCGAACTCGGCGTGACACTCGGCGAAGTGAAGCCGACCGGCCGCGGTGGTCGCGTGACCCTCGACGACGTGAAGGGCTTCGTAAAATCCGAACGCCAGTCGAAGAAGCCCGGCAGCGGTTCGATGAGCGGCGGCACCGTCGCCGACAGTTTCGCTCACCCGGCGCTGCCGGACTTCGCCAAGTTCGGCACCATCGAGAAGAAGGCCGTCTCGAACATCCGCATGGCCATCGCCCGCAACTTGACAGTGGCCGTGCGGACGATGCCGACCGTCACGCAGAACGACCTGAGCGACATCACGGACCTGGAAGCCGGTCGGAAGCGGATCGTCGAGAATCTCCCGAAGGGGACGCCGAAGATCACATGGACCGTCCTCGCGGTGAAGGCGGTCGTGGCCGTGTTGAAGGAGTTCCCGAACTTCAACAGCAGCTTCGACATGAACGCCGCCGAGGTGATCCTCAAGAAGTATTTCAACATCGGCATCGCCGTGGACACCGAGCGCGGCCTCGTGGTGCCAGTGATCCGCGATGCGGACAAGAAGAGTATCCGCGACATTGCCTTGGACGTGGCGACGATGGCCGAGAAGGCCCGCACGGGGAAGCTGACGATCGACGAGATGCGCGGCGGCTCGTTCACGATTACCAACCTCGGCGGCATCGGCGGCACGAGTTTCACGCCCATCGTGAACTACCCGGAAGTGGCCATCCTCGGCCTGTCGAAGTCCACCTTGCAACCCGTCGTGAAGGACGGCCAGATTGTGCCGCGGTGGATGATGCCGCTGTCGCTGACCTACGACCACCGCGTCATCGACGGGGCCGACGGGGCCCGCTTCACGACGCGGCTGGCCCAACTGTTCAGCGACCCGATCCGGTTGCTGATGGAGAGCTAAACAGATGGCCGAACCGACTCAGATGTTGTCGATCATCTTTCGTCCGGGCATGGATCCGTTCGATCGGCACGACATCGAAGACGCGATCGAAGAAGCCCTCGCCGACCGCGGCGAGGTGGACGGCGGCGGCACGATGGTGGACCTCAGCGAGAGCGACATCAGCGTGTTCGTCACCGACATCAAGACCGACCTCGAAGTCGTCCGCGCGGTTTTGCAGCGGTTGCAGGTGGCCGACACCACCCGGATCGTCGAGTTCGAGCCGGAGCGGGTCGAACACCCGGTTTACATCTGAGCCGGTCACCGTCGCGAGTTGTTCATGCTCTACCCGCTGCTTCGTCCACTCCTGTTCTCGCTGAACGCCGAGTCCGCCCATAACATTGCCATCCGCTCGACGGCGCTTCTGTCGCATGTCCCCCCACTGATGAAGTTGCTTCACCGTTTCACGCAAACGGACGATCCTTTCGCGTTCGCCAGTCTCACGTTCCCGAATCGCGTCGGGTTGGCCGGCGGCATGGACAAGAACGGCGTGGCCCCTGCGGCGTGGTGGGCGTGCGGGTTCGGGTTCGTCGAACTCGGCACGGTCACGCCACGGTCGCAGGACGGCAACGACCCGCCCCGCATGTGGCGGGACGTGCCGCGGCGGGCACTGTTCAACCGCATGGGCTTCAACAACGACGGGGCGGATGTCGTCGCGGCACGGCTCGCGAAGTTGAAGTTCCGACCGCCCTTCCCCGTCGGCATCAGCATCGGCAAGAACAAGGACACGCCGAATGAGCGGGCCGAGGACGACTACGCCGCGGCTGGCGAGAAGCTGGCACCGCACGCGGACTTCGTCACGATCAACGTGAGTTCGCCGAACACGGTCGGACTTCGTGCGCTGCAGACGGCGGAAGCGATGGCGAAGCTCGTGTCGGCCACGCGGGCAGTCATCAGCAGTAAGCCGCTGCTAGTAAAGTTCGCCCCAGAGTTGACCGGCGACGAGTTGAAGGCCGTCCTCGATGCGTGCCTGCCGGCCGGGGCGGTTGGCATTATCGCGACGAACACGAAAGCCGCGACTTCGCCGACAGGCTTGCCATGCGGTGAGAGCGGGCGGCCGATTCAGGACTTGTCACGCCAGCGGGTGGAAGAGATTCGCAAGCACGTCGGCGACGGCGTGCTGCTGATCGGCGTCGGCGGCATCGACGACGTGAAATCCGCGGCCGCGATAATCAACGCCGGCGCGGATTTGATTCAGGTCTACAGTGCGCTGGTCTACGAGGGGCCGTTCTTGCCCGCAAGACTGGCCCGCGGGCTGAAACGGCATGTCGTTAATATGTGGCCCGGCCGCCGCTGATGTCGAAGCAGAAGCCGGTCGTGAAGCTGCACTCGCGGCTGCTCAGGAAGTGAATCAGGTTCGCCACCTCGTCCGGCTTCCCCGTGCGGCCGAGCGGAATCTTGCTCAGCATCATGTTAATCTGCGCGGGGTCTAGTTGGTCGAGGATCGGCGTCTGAATCACTGCCGGGGCGACGCTGTTCACGCAGATGTCGCCCTTCCCGATCAGCTCCTTCGACAGCGACTTCGTCAGGCAGATCACCGCTGCCTTGCTCGCGGAGTACGGTCCCATCTTGGGGTTGCCTTCCTTGCC
>JBBQCQ010000196.1:0-6803 GCA_038318835.1 Gemmatales bacterium
CAGTGATAGGGTTGACGATTGCTTTGCCCGCCGCGGTAGGCGTACTCCCACTGGTCCTCGTGTGGCAACGAGGCCACGGCGAGCGGCGAAGGGGGCTTTGTGCGATTGTCCACGGTGGATTTCATTTGCGGAGATTCGCGCTGTTGATCGGTGCGACCCCCGACGAAGACAAGCCAGCCGACAACCGCGCAAAATAGCGCCAAGAGAACGACCGCGCCCGCGACCATCGGCCCCGTGAGATGGGACACGCTACTCTCGCGGTATCGGCGCGGTTCATCCGCCGCCGACAGCGTTTCGAAAAGGTCGGGATTGGCTTCCGGGACCGGGGGCCGGCCCGGCACGATCGCGGGAACCGCGACTGGGAGCGACGCATGTCGACATCCCTTCAGCGCCTCGCTGAACTGGCGGGCCGACGCGAAGCGGTCGTCGCAGTGTTTTGCCGTCGCGACTGCACAGATAGCTTCGAGCCGCGGGTCGTGATGCACGTTCCTCGTTCGCAACAAGGGCACGGGGTCTTCCGCGATACTGGTCAAGAGTTCCATCAACGACGAACCCGTGAACGGCAACTCGCCGCTGAGCATCTGGAAGAGAATCACGCCCAGCGAGTACACATCCGATTGCGGCCCAATCGGATCCGAGTTGCCCGTGGCTTGCTCCAGCGACATGTAGTGTGGCGTTCCGAAGACGCGGCCGGCTTCCGTCAGGGTGGGATCGTCGTCGAACTTCGCCAAACCGAAATCCATCAGGACCGGCTCGCCGTGGCGCGTGCCTCCAGCGGTTGGCGGACTCCGCATGATATTGGCGGGCTTGATATCGCGGTGCACGATGCCGCGATCATGCGCGAACTGTAGCGTATTGGCCAGCTTTCGGATCAGTTCGATGGCGGCATTCGGTTCCCAGACTTTCCCGGGCCCGACGTGCTCGGCCAGGCTCTCGCCCTCGACGTACTTCATCGCCAAGTACATTCGCCCGCCGTACTCGCCGACATCGAACACCGGACAGATGTTCGGATGCTCCAAAATGGCGGTCGCCTCGGCCTCTCGCTGAAACCGGATGGCGCTTTCGGTGCCCTTCTTGAGGGTAGGGATTTTGATCGCGGTCTTGCGGTTGCGGAGTTTGCGGTCTTCCGCCAAGTAGACCATCCCCATGCCGCCCGCGCCCAACCGCCGTAGCAGTCGGTAGCGTCCGAAGTCGGCGGGGAGGTCGGGGAAGAAATCCATTCTGGAGCATCCGGTGTGACCGTGCCATCAGCTTACACCCGGAGGTGGCCGCAGTCCAACGCCCGCAATCACGGCCGATGCCGCGACATGCGGGATTCCATAAGTTTGCCAAAAGAAAGCTATTCATCCCGGAGAATCGAACCCGATGTCCACTCACCATTCCGTGACCCGGCTCCTCGGCCTCGGCCTGACCCCCGGCAAGATGCGCGGCCTGCAACGGATCAGCAATGCCAACGGCACCCTGACCATGGTCGCCACCGACCAGAACAGCAGCATGATGTCGATGATGAAGAAGGCCACCGGCAAGGAGCCGACCTTCGCCGAGATCGCCGACGCGAAGGTGATGCTGTCGCGTGCCCTGTCGCCGCACTGCTCCGGCCTGCTCGTCGACGGCTACTACGGCTACTGGAGCACCGTCGCCGCCCAGGCCGTGCCGAGTAGCACCGGATTGCTGATCCGCGTGGAGAAGAGTGGGGCCGCCAAGAACAAGGCCGGCGCGCCTTGCGGCGAAGTCGAACAAGGCTGGGGCGTCCACAAGATCAAGCGGTGCGGGGCCGACGCGGTGAAGTTGCTCGCCCAGTTCGAGCCGGAAGAGTTCGACTCGGCCGAGCACAACTTCGAGTTCACCCGCAAGATGTACGAAGACTGCATCACCCACGACATCCTGTTCCTGTTGGAGCCGATCCACTTCGCGTACAACGGCGAGGACGACAAGTCTAAGACCAAGCTCGACCGCAAGGCGACGACCGTCATCGAGTCGGCCCGTATCCTGAGTCGGCTGTGCGACATCTACAAGTCTGAGTTCCCCGGCACCCCCGGCGTCGAGAGCGACGCGCAACTGACGGACAACCTGAAGAAGTTGAACGACGCCTGCGAAAAGCCGTGGGTACTGCTGAGTGCCGGCGTGGACTACGACCAGTACAAGAAGCAAGTCGAGATGGCGATGAAGGCCGGGGCGAGCGGCATCCTCGGCGGCCGGGCGTTCTGGAAGGAGTTCTTCACGTACACGAACCCGGCCGAGCGGCAGAAGTTCGCCGAAACCGAGTGCGTCCGCCGCGTGACCGAGATCGACGCGATCGTGAAGCAGGGCACGCCGTGGTTCAAGAAGTACGGCTACTCGATGGAAGACCTGCACGCCCTACGGGCAGCCGAAGGTTGGCACGCCCGCTACGGCGGCGGCGTGGCCTCGACCGCCGGCCCGACGAAGGTCGACCCGAACGCGGTGTATTGATCTGCGAGAAGTTTCCGAAGCCGCGGCCGAAGGGCCGCGGCTTTTCCCGAGCTTACCACTTCCGAGCAACGGCGGGGGATATCACACGGGCCGGGACGTTTGCGTTCAAGTCGAGCAATTCTTTCTCGACAAGCCGACCGCTTGGAAAGCTTCCGGCAAAGATTTTCCCCGCGCGGGCAAAGACCAATCGCCCGGTTCGATCCCAGTCGGCCCATGTTGCCCCTGGCACATCCACCACTTCACCTGCGGGCGACATTAATCGGAAGGATTCGAGGTAGGGACCGCCATAGTTGTCGAATGCGATGGCATCGGTGCTTCGCCGCAATGTCCAAGACTTTGACCGATGCTTTTGTTCCCAGATTTCCGGTTGTTCTGTCGCCCAACCCTTCATCGTTGATCGAAATCGCCCCTCCTGAATCAAGTCCCATCCGCCTCGCTTCATACGCTCCGACCATACTGGCCAATCTTCCCCGCGTGCGTCCGTGTTGGCTGTTACTCGGAGGCCCCGCGGCAGGTACTTCGGATGGGGAACGTCACTTGGCGGCTTGTGGTTGAGCCAAAGGTGGCGGCAGTCGCGGAACAACCCTCCTCCGTGCCAGCAATCGCCTTTCGGCCAAAGGGCCAAGGCCGTGAAATAGGGCGGTCGGCTCACCGCCGTCCAGGCGTAGGTGAATTCCCGATCGCGAATGGTCTTGTCGTTGAACTTGCTGGCAAAGTAAACGAATAGTTCGCCGTCAGGCGAAAGATCGCACCGCCGGTCGTAGATACGCCCTCGGAACCACTGCCCCTGCTCGAAACGATCTTCCTCGGTGTACCACTTGATCATTTGCACCCACTTGGACGGGCCACGACGAAGGACGACCCCGACGGGCGTTGACGGGGCAAGAATTACGCTCAAGCGGCACGGCCCATCACCTATCACTTGCCCTCCTCCACGTTGACATCCAACAGGTGGCCGAGTTTCTCGCGCTTCGTTTGCAGGTAGTCGCGGTTGAACTCGCCCGGCGTCATCTGGATCGGCACACGTTCGACGATTATGGGGCTGGTGGGGGTTCGTACGCCAAGACTTCGTCGAGCGTGTATCGGCATTCGGCCGGGAAGTCAGCCGGCGGCAGGCCGGTTTCGGTGGAAGCCCGGGCGACGGCCTTCTGGTAGACCTCCGCGAGTACGGCCTCGGCGTGGTTGCGCAGTACGCCGCGGCCGATCAAGCCGTCCAGTTCTTGTCGCTGCTCCAGAATGGAGCCGTGCCAACTGCGGGACCGGTGCTCCGGTTGCCACTCCCACTTCAAGATGTGCAAGAGTAGCGTAATCAGACGGCTTTCCACCTCGCGACGATCCCGCCTGGCCATGTCGGAAAGGTACTCCCGCAGGTTCGTGTAATCGAGTTCGGAATACTCGCCGGCCTCGATCAGCTCGGCCATGGCTTCGAGCCAGGCCGTTTCATCGGCTTGATACAGTTGCGGCAACGCGAGATCGGTTTGCGTCACAGTTGATCCTCCGCGGCACTCCCGCCGTCGAGCTTGTCGAGCAGGTGGCCGAGCTTTTCGCGCTTCGTTTGCAGGTAGTCGCGGTTGAACTCGCCCGGCGTCATCTGGATCGGCACGCGCTCGACGATCTTCAAGCCGTAGCCTTCGAGGCCGATCACCTTGCGGGGGTTGTTCGTCAGCAGGCGGATTTGACGCACGCCCAGGTCGTGGAGAATTTGCGCGCCGATGCCGAAGTTGCGCAGGTCGGGGGCGAAGCCGAGCCGCTTGTTGGCCTCGACCGTGTCGAGGCCCTCTTCCTGTTGCAGGCGGTAGGCTTTCAGCTTGTTCAGGAGGCCGATGCCGCGGCCCTCCTGCCGCATGTAGACGATCACACCACGGCCGGCGGCGGCGACTTGCTGCATGGCGTACTTCAGTTGCGGGCCGCAGTCGCACTTCGCGGAGTGCAGCACGTCGCCGGTCAGGCACTCGCTGTGCATCCGCACCAACAGCGGTTCGTTCACCGGGCAGATCACGCCGCCGGTGTGCTCGACGCCGACGCCGCCCATCGTGATGGCGATGTGCGGTTCCGCGTCCACCAAGGACGTATACGCGAACAGATCGAACTCGCCGAACTCCGTCGGCAGTTTCAGGCTGATCTCACGCTTCACCAGCTTCTCGGTCTGCCGGCGGTACTCGATCAAGTCGGCGATGGTACACATCTTCAACTTGTACTGCTTGCAGTAACCGATCAGGTCCGGCAGGCGGGCCATCGTGCCGTCTTCGTTCAGCACTTCGCAGATCACACCGACTTCGCGCAGCCCGGCCATCCGGCACAGATCGACGCTGCCCTCGGTGTGACCGGCCCGCACGAGCACGCCGCCGGCCTTCGCGATCAGGCCATCCATGTGCCCCTTATCGCGGACGAGGTCGTTCGGGCCGGACGCGGGGTCCGCACACACTTGAATCGTGCGACAGCGGTCGTGGGCCGAGATGCCGGTCGTGATGCCGAAGTGGGCGTCGAAGTTGTGCGTGAACGGCGTGGCGCTCGCGTCGATGCGGACGCCGGGAAGCAGGTCCAATCCGAGGCGGTCGGCGTTCGGCTTGGACATCGCTACGCAGAGGCGGCCGCAGGCGTGCCGGACCATGAAGTTCACGTCGGCCGGGGCCATCAATTCCGCGGGCATGACGAGGTCCCCCTCGTTCTCGCGGTGTTCATCATCGACGAGCACGATCATCCGGCCGGCCCGCAGTTCGGCCAGCGCGTCGGGGATCGAACAGAAATGGTCCATCGGTCGGTCTCGCGGGTCGGGGTCGGGCGGTCCCCGCATTGTACACGGCCAACCCGCCTGGTGACCTAGGCGGGGCGGGCGACGGCGGGCTTGGCGTGGGGCGGGTCGGTCGACAGCGGGCGGGACGAGTAGGCTGAGGTCTGGTTCCATCGCGCTTCCAGGTCGGCGATCCGGGCTTCCAACCCGGCGACGACGGCCACGACCGCGGACCGGAGGTCAGGCGGCATGGCGTCCCACGGGTCGGCGGGGATCGACGGCGGTCGGGTCATGCCCGAAGATGGTCGATCCCTCTGACACCGGTCTAGGCGAACCCGCCGGGGTGTGAACGGTTACTTCTCATGTGCTCTCTCGTGCCCTCTGCGGTGAATCGGTTTTCGTTTCATCCGTGGCCATTTCTCTTCACTTCTTTCGCAGATGGTACAGGTACAGGCTCATCACTACGACGATGGCCGTGCCGACAAGGGCGAGCGAGATGCGGATCACCCAGACCTTCGCGTTGCCTAGCCCGGCGTCGCGGCTGTCCAGCAGGCGGCCGGTCGCCAGGTCGAAGAAGAGTTGCCGTGAGTCTTGCGTCATCAGCACGAACTGCGTGCCGTCCTTCGACACCACACCGCCGGCGTTCCAGAGGATGAACCGCATCGTGTGCGGCAGGTCGTCTGGTCGGGCGACGAGTTCCCGCACCGAGTACGTCCGCAGTAACTGCCCGTTGGCGTAGAAGCTGATCGCCGGGGCCGCGAGTTGTTCGTCGATGGTCTCGTCGGGCAATTTGCGGGCGTTTGGGTAGTGCCGCCACTGATCGTTCTCGCCGTGGACGCGCACGAGATGCACGCCATCGTTAGCGGTGTGGGCCTCGTAGTCGTACCAGTCGGCCGTCCACAGCGGCTTCGTGGCGTCGTCGGCCCGGTACAACCCGCTGGCCGCGTACTTCTGCCGGAGGGCCGTCTGGATGCCGTTCTCTTTGCGGTCGGGGTCGTCGGACTTCGGCGGCATGAGCACGAACACGAACACCCGATCGGGCGACCAGAAGTCGGCCGGCACGGGGTAGGCGATGGGCTTTTCATTCGCGACGGCCGGGCCGGCGAGCAAGGCAAGAAGCAGCAGAGTGCGCATGAAACCATGATAGGGACGACGACGACGTATAATCCCAAGGAATGGACGCCCTTCCGACAACACTGAGTCCGGCCCGGCGAATGGGGCGTGTCCTTAGCGGGCGCACGTTCCGGTCGCTGCGGCACCCGAACTACCGCCGATACTTCTTCGGCCAACTCGTCTCGTTCCTCGGCTCGTGGGTGCAGTCCACTGCGATGATGTGGCTGGTCTACGATCTCACCAGCGACCCCGGCTGGCCGGCGTACCTCATGGTCGCGCAGGTCGGGCCAACGCTCCTCGTCGGGCCGGTCGGCGGAGCTATTGCCGATCGTCTGCCGAAGCGACGGGTGATTCTCGCCACGCAGTTCGCGTTCATGCTGAACGCGATCGTCCTCGCGCTGCTCGTGGCCGGCGACTTCGTCACGCCGGTGCTGTTGCTAGTCATGCAGTTCGTTAGCGGACTCATTCAAGGCATCGACCTCCCGGCCCGGTTGGCGGTCGTGACGGA